>CANPWY010000142.1 GCA_947585215.1 uncultured Clostridia bacterium | reverse complement strand
CACGGCTTCGATCCGAAATTCTTTCTCATGAAGATTCACTCCTTATGTTGATTTTATTCCAGTATACCGCATTTCGCACGAAAAGAAAAGACTTCCTTGTCATTCCCCGGCGGCAAAATCGGTTTTACTGCTGATGTGTTCCCACTCGGCGATCTCGCGGAGGCGGTCCTCCGTCTCCGCGCGGACGACGCGCACCGCGTCGCTCCCGAGGAGCAGCCGCTTCGGGAGCGTGCCGCCCTCCACGACCTCCACAAGCACGCGGCCGGCCTTTTCCGGGTCACCGGGTTGGTTCCCGAGGTTCACGACGTTCTCCTTGCGGTTCTTGCCGGACGTCTCGTTGTAGTCGTCTATTTTGACGGCGCTGCCCTTCAAGGACGTGTCATAGAAGTGCGTGCGGAAGGAACCCGGCTCCACTATCGCGGCCTTTATGCCGAGCGGCGCGACTTCCTTCATCAGCCCGTCCGTGATGAGCTCCAGAGCAGCCTTGCTCCCGGCGTAGTAGCCGGAGCCCATGCCGGAGCGCGCCGCCGCGATGCTCGAGACGTTCAGGATAACGCCGCTCTTCTGCGCGCGCATCGTCGGGAGCACCGCCTTGATGAGCTCCACCGGTCCGAAGACGTTCGTTTGGAACAGCAGAGCGACCTCGTCCGCTTCGCCCTCCTCCACCGCCGCGCGGTAGCCGTAGCCCGCGTTGTTGACGAGCACGTCGATGCGGCCGAACTTCTCCTTGGCCGCCTGCACCGCGCTGCGGATGTCCTCCGTACGGGTGATGTCGAGCTTCACGGCAAGGGACGTCTCGGGATAGCCCTCCGTGAGCGCCGAGAGGGTTTCGGGCCTCCGCGCGGTGACGACAGCGTTGTCGCCGTGGGCGAGCACCGCCTTGGCGATGCCCGCGCCGATCCCGCTCGAGCATCCCGTGATGAGCCATGTTTTCATTTTGCATCTCCTCCTTTTGGTTTGGCTTTGTACCGAAGCCATAACGTGTCCTTTTCAACGACTTCCACCGATTCCAGAGAATACGCCGTCGGCGCAGCGGAAGAAAATCCGCCCGTTTCAAAGAGCGACGCCGCGCCGCTCTCGCCGTCCGCCGTGGGCGCGAGAACTATGCTGAGCTCGTCGATAAGTCCCTCCGCGGCGAAGGCCTGATTTGTCACGCCGCCTCCGGCGAGCAGAACGCGGTCGATGCCGAAAAGCGCCTTGAGCTTCCTCAGCAGCAGAGCGCAGTCGATGGTCCCCTCTCCGGCGAAGATGTAGGAGATCCCGAAGCCGCGCAGATATGCAAGATAGCTGTCGGGCACCTTTTCGGTCAGCACCTCGACGACATGGGCTTTCGGACGGCCCTTCCTTTCGAGGTATTTTCCGTGCCATCTGAGAATACCCTCGCCGTCAAGCGACACGATGTAGCGCTTCACGTCGCTCTGCGCGATATAGTCCTCGCGGGGGAAGACTGCCGTGTTTTCCGGCAGGTCGTACACGAATCCGTCCGCATAGCCCTCCGCCATCGTGGTCGTCCCGTAGATGGTGGCGGGGCAGTCGTAAAACGCCCGCACCTCGCCGTATTTCTTCAGCGCGGGCGTTGTTTCGGGCGCGGAGAAGAACTGTCCGTCTATCTTCCCGTCTAGCGCCGTCAGCATGTGGCATATCACAGTCGGTCTATCCATTATCTTCACCTTCTCCGGTCTGATTTTTCACATGATGAGATTGACGACCATTCCCGTCACAAACGAGAACAGCATGACAAATGCGAGGTACAGCAGGAACCGTTTCATACCCAAAACTATTTTGAGCGCACCGAGGTTAGTTATTTTCGTCGAAGGCCCGGTGAGCATAAACGCCGCCGCGCTCCCCATGCTCATGCCGGAGTAGAGCCATTCCCGTATGAGCGGGATAGTCCCGCCTCCGCAGGCGTAGAGCGGGACGCCGATGGTCGCCGCCATCAGCACGCCGAAGCCCTCGTTCGTCTTGCCGAAGAGAGCGGCAAACTTATCCGCCGGGACATACCTCTGGAACAGCGCCGACAGCAGGATGCCCACAAGGAACCAGAGACCGGTCGCCTTGACGTTCCTGCCGATGTTCTTGACAAGCCGCAGGAACAGATTCGGGTCGGTGTCGTGGTTGTGCGGCTCATCAAAGCCGGTGAAATCGAAGAACGGTTTGTCCTTATAGAATACCCGGATAAGGATGCCCGCCACGCAGCCGCATATAAAGCAGGACGCTATCCTTATCGTCAGCGCTGCGGGACCGAGAGCCGTGCTGTATATTATCAGCTGCGGATTCAGGAGAATGGAGCTCATCATAAACGCCGCGAGCCAGTCGTCCCGTATGCCGCTCCGTGAAAAGGACGCCGCGAGCGGTATGGTCCCGTACATGCAGAGCGGCGACGCGATGCCGAGAATGCTCGCCGGAATGACGCCCAGGACACCGAGCTTCCTGTCGCCCAGCGCGCGAAACAGTCCGTGAATGCGGTCCTTGACGAATACGGAGATGACCGAGCCGAGGACGATGCCGAGGACGTAGTAGAGGGCTATCTGCCGCAGCTGCACGGTAAAGTAGTACCACACATAGACAAATTCCCGCCGGAGCACTTCCCATATCTGTTCCAAGCCCTGTCACTCCTTTCGTGAGTCTGAATTTTACTCGTCTATGTTTTCAAGCTGATAGGTGCGGCTTCCGAGCCCGATGGCCTCTCCGGCCTCGAGGACGTGAGCGCCGTTCTGTCCCTCAACGCGGCGGACAAAACTCTCGCTGCCCTCCGCCTCGTAGATGAGGTCGAGGCAGGCCTGGTCGAGCGCCACCGGGTCGGTGGAGGCGAGGATGCCGATGTCGTGTATGTCCGGCTCGGCCGGGCGGCCGTTGCAGTCGCAGTCGATCGAGAGGCGATTCATCACGTTGATGAACAGAATGTTGCCGTCGAGAGCATCCACGACCGACTTTCCGGCGTCCGCCATCGACTCGAGGAAGGCGTCCTGCTCACCGCCGAACCAGCTCGTGTGACTGCGGCCTGCGGTGTGTATCAGGTTCTTCCCTTCCTGAGAGCCGATGCCGATGGATATGTTCTTTATCGCTCCGCCGAAGCCGGCTATCATGTGCCCCTTGAAGTGGGACAGCACGAGGAAGCCGTCAAAGTCGCCGAAGTGCGCGCCGACGTAGTTCTCCGTGAGACGCTGGCCGCCCTCCACGGGGAGGATCATCGACTCGCCGTCCTCGTCCATGATGACAAAGCCCTTTCCGAGGTCGGTAAAGCCGTGGTCCTCCGCCACCTGATAGTGCATGGCGGTCTCGGAGCGGGAGCCGCCGTAGGCGGTATTGCATTCCACGACAGTGCCGTCTACATGCTCCACGAGGTCACGGATGAGGTCGGGGTCAAGGTAGTTCGATGCGGGAGGTTCGCCGGTGGAGAGCTTCACCGCGATGTTGTCGCCGGTGAGCTCCACGCCGAGCGCCTCATAGACCTTCATCAACCCCTCCGGGGAGATGTCGGAGGTGAAGTAGACCATGCTCGCGCCGCCGGAAGCAAGACCGAGGGACTCTACCCACTCCGCGACCTCGTCCTCGGAGACGCCGGAGCTGAACCGCCGCCCCTCCTGCCAGTCGCCGGTCCCGGCCATCTTGGCGAGAAGCTCGCCGCTCTCGCCCATGCCGGAGGAGGCGGAGGTGCAGAACGGTATGACGGTCTTGCCGGTGAAGTCGTTGGCGGTGACAAACCCGTCGACCGGCCACGCCGCCCCGCCCCACCATATCGGGTAGCCGACAAATACCGTATCGTATTCGCTCCAGTTGTCGGGGACGGCGTTTTCAAGCTCTACTACGCGCAGGGACTCGTCGTCATGCTCGCGGGAAACGCGGCTGTCCGGATCGGTCCAGTCCAGGTCGCCCGTGGTGTAGGGCTCGGTCGGAACAAGCTCGAATATATCCGCGCCCGCCGCGTCCGCGATGTACCCCGCGACCGTCTCGGTGTTGTTCGTGGCGGAGAAGTAGACAACGAGCGTCCTTCCTCCCGTAGTCTCCGTGCCGGGAGCTTCGGTGGGAGCTTCGGAAGGCGCTTCGGACGGCTCCGTGCCGGACGGCTCGTCGCCGCCGGCAGACGGGGCAGGCGTATCGGTTTCCTCCGGCGTGGCGGACGGTGTGCCGCTTTCCGGCTCTCCCGTGCCGCCGCAGGCGGCGAGACTCAGCAAGAGACAGAGGACAAGAATCATTGAGAGTACTTTTTTCATGTGAAGTTCCTCCTTTAAGAATTCCAGACGCTCTCAAGCCAGTCGGCGTAGGTCTCGACCCAGCCGCCCGCGGCGCCAAATCCGTGCGGCCAGTCCTGCAAGACGACTCTGTCCACCGGATGACCCATGCTCTCCAGAACGGCGTACTGCTGTTCAAACTGCCGGTAGAAGGGGTCCTCGGTGCCGTAGCAGTAGAAGGTGGGTGGAAGGTCGCCGCTTCTGAGCCAGTCCGGGTCCATGTTGCCGACACTGAGGCGGCCGTAGAAGGCATATATCATACCGCAGGCCGTGGCGTGCGCCGGAACGGCGTCCAGCGCATCCGGCACATACTCTGGGTCTAGGGCGTCGCCGGTCACGTCCTCGTCGTAGTGCATCAGGAACTCACCCGCCTGAATTCCTCCCGCCGAGAAACCCATGACGGCGATATTGTCCGGGTCGAAGCCGTACACGTCCGCGTTTTTCCGTATCCAGCGCACGGCTCGCGCCACGTCCAGCGCGCCCTCCTCCTGACTGTAGGGACGGAGGCGGTAATCCACAATGAACGTCACAAACCCCAGTTCCCGGAGCGCGTCGGCCACGGGCAGGGA
>CANPWY010000141.1 GCA_947585215.1 uncultured Clostridia bacterium | reverse complement strand
AACCCCGAGGACGAGGGCTGGACGAACATGCTCTATCAGGTCCACCTCTACGACGACACGGCGCAGTTCAGGACGCTTGCGAAGGAGGTCGCGGACTACGGCAGGGCGCACGGCGTCGCGACGCTCGTGGGCGAGTTCTCCAACATGGCGGGCATTGAGATATGCGACGAGAACGGCATAAGCTGGACCTCGTGGACCTACAAGGGCGCGAAGGGCTCGAACGGCACCTGGTTCTGGTACTACGGCAGCCCGACACCCGCCGTCCCCAAGAACACCGACTTCGACACCGCGCTTGAGCGCTGGGGCGAGGCCATCCGCACCGAGAACGGCTTCACGCAGTCCGGCGTCGTCACAAGCGCCATACGGAATGCGCTGAATCCGTCCTCAGAAACGGAGAAATAAATCAGACAATCTGAAATAGTGCACGGCAGATAAAGGGCTTCCGAAGTCAATCGCCGACTTCGGAAGCCCTTACTTTTATGTTGTTATTGCGGCTCCGGGGGTGGATGTAAACCGTTGCCGAAGCCTTTGGGTGTATGGAAAAATAAAAGGTGCAGAAATAATCGAAAAGTGCAGACCCGAAAGACACACTAAAATATGATATATACTTTGTAACTCTTTCGTCGCTGTTACGGCTGTAACAGGCTTCTGCGTCGTCAGGCGTGAGTGGACGTAAAATCAACCTGTCTGTCTCAATGATCGGTTCTTTGCTAATGTTTTATATTCCCTGAACCGCTCATTACGGTTTCCACTCTATCATCTACTCTCCGACAAACGGGGATTTCATGCAGCAGTCCCGAACCTGATCGCATATTGTTGTGACGATCTTATCTAACACAGTTTTGTACCCGCATTTGGTCACATTCATCATTTGATGCGCCGGAACTGAGTGCTTCAAGACATGATCGTCGTATTCGCGGCGCTTTTTCCAAAAAGAAGTAGCCGCATTATCCGGCGGCGCCTGACGGCGGTTTTGACGTGCAAGGCGCAGTTGACCGGCAAGATCCTCCGTGAAAAGATAAAAAACGCTTGTGCGAACGTTTTTCAAACAATTTAACAACATTTTAACGTGCGCGGCAGTCTGCTCCTTCGAGGCGTCGTAGTTCCTAATCATATCGTTCAGAGGGTGATGCAAAAGCGAACCGTCAAAAATATAGCAGTCCACCGAGTTGTCAACCGACTTGCCAAAGTTTTCCCATACTGCCCGATACGCTTTTGAGTAATCGGCTAAAGGAACCGGGTGCGAAGGCTTATAGCAAAATTCCATTTCACGGAGCTCGTCGATAAGCCTCTCCGAAAACAATGGCATGTCCCCGTCAAAATACCTCACAAGGGTCGCCGTTCCGGCAGAAATCGAATGCCGCTTAATTTGAGCAATTTCTTCAAGGTGATTTTGGCACAGATCTTGATAGCGTATATTTGGGATATAAGCCGTACAGTAAAAATCTATCGGATTGATAAAATCAAACTCAATATAGCTTTTTACCGTATATCCGTAAGATTGCAGCTGAGCTTGCAGGGCTTTCACCAATGTGGTTTTTCCTACGCCGGAGACACCTTCTATAAATATAATTTCAGTCATATGATTTTCGCGAGCCTGTTTTTTCGTGATACTATGGCTATGTGCAGCTGCCAATTTAATGGTCATAATGACTTTTTTTATAACGCGAGATGATTCACAATGCTATCAGGCAAATGAAATGTCGAAGACCCGCTAAAAAGCCAAGCATTTGCGCATTCATGAATCTTATAGCAGCCGCTCTATCTCCTCGCGCGAGGGGATGGCGTCTATCGCGCCGTGCTTCGTCGTCGCGAGGCTGCCCGCCGCCGCCGCGAAGCGCATCAGCTCCTCCGCCTCGTCGAGGGTGAGGGCGTTCGCGCTGCCGCCGAGCTCGAGTAACTTTGTCATGGCCGCGCCGCCGAAGCAGTCCCCCGCCCCGGTCGTGTCGACGACCGCGACGTCCGGTGCCGGAACCTTCACCACTCCGCATTTGAACGCTCCGACCGCGCCCTTTCCGCCGCAGGTGACAAACACCGCGTCGAGGCCGTAGCGCTCGCGGAGCGTCCCCGCGGCCTCCTCCGCGTCGCTTATGCCGAACAGCCACTCGGCCTCCTCCTCGGACACCTTGAGGATGCTCGCGTAGTCCATCGCTCCGAGCACTTCTTGTCGGAGCTCGTCTTCCCTGCCCTTCCAGAGCGGGAAGCGGAGGTTCGGGTCGAAGCTGACCGTCACGCCGCTGCCCTTTGCGTGCATGGCTAGGGTGAGCACGGTCCGGCGCTCCGGCTCCTCCGCGAGCGCCACCGAGCCGAAGTGCAGCACGCGGGCGTTTTCCGCCGCGCACAGAAGCTCCACATTGAGCGCGAGCGCCGTATCCGCAAGACCCTTGCGGTAGAACGAGAAGCTCCTGTCCCCCTTGTCGTCGAGATGTACGAACGCGAGCGTCGTGCCGCGCTCGGGGTCGGTCTGTATGTAGTCGTCGATGAGGCCGCAGTCCTTCAGCGTTCTCTTTATCTGCCGGCCGAACGCATCGTCCCCGACGCGCGCGGCGGCGGCACTGCGAAGTCCCAGCTTCGCCGCGACGCATGCGCTGTTTGCCGGCGCACCGCCGACCTTCGGCAGAAACGCGCCGTCCTTCGGCGTCATGTCTATCAGCGCCTCGCCCACGGCGAGGAAGTCAAGCCTTGTTTCTTCCATACTTCTCCTGTTCCTCCTTCTCAAGCAACGAATATGCGACCTTGCCGACTCCGGTGAGCGGCAGTTCGCTCCTGAACTCTATTTCTCGCGGAAGCGCGTACCGCGCGACCTCCTTGCGGCAGTACCCGAGGATGTCCTCCTTCAGCGCGTCCGAGGGCTCCGCGCCCTTCTTCGGGACGATGAACGCCTTCACTTTCTGCATCCTGTACGGGTCGGGCACGCCTATCACACAGCACCGCTCGACCGCCGGGTGCTTCTCAAGCACCGACTCTATCCGCGACGGGTAGACGTTATAGCCGCTCGTGACTATCACTCTCTTGAGGCGCTGGCGGAAGAATACGAAGCCGTCCGCGTCCATCATGCCGAGGTCGCCGGTGTGAAGCCACACCTCGCCGTCCTCGTGGCGGCGGAGCGCAAGCGCGGTCTCCTCCTCGCGGTCGATGTAGCCCGACATGAGCGACGGACCAGTGATGCAGATCTCGCCCTCCTCGCCGGGCGCCATGCGCTCCCCGGATTTCGGGTTGCGTATCTCGTAGAAGGTGTCCGGGAATGGTATGCCGATGCTCCCCTCGACTTCGCGGTCTATCGGCGTGAGGCAGGACGCCGTCACGCATTCGGTGAGTCCGTACCCCTCGCGCACGCGGACGTGCGCGCCGTGCTCCGCGAGGTATCCGTCAAACCGCTTTTTCAGCTCCGGGGAGAGCGAGTCTCCGCCGGAGAACACTCCCTCGAGGAAGTCGAGCTTCACGCCGTCGAGGAACGGGTTTCTTATCATCGCCTCGTAGAGCGTCGGGACACCCGCGATGAACGTCGGCTTTTTCTTCTTTATGAGCGCCGCGTACTCCTTGAGGACAAGGCGCGGCACGAGCAGTGTCTTTCCTCCCGCCGTGAGCAGAGTGTGGACGCACACTCCGAGCCCGAAGCCGTGGAACATCGGCATGGCGGCGAGCATGCTCATCCACCGCTCTATCGGCTTGCCGAGCATGGCGGCGGTCTGGACGGCAAGCGCGTTCATCGCGAGGTTCGAGAGGCGGACGCCCTTCGCCTCGCCGCTCGTCCCGCCGCTGAACAGGACGACCGCCTCGTCCTCGGCGCGCCCGACGTCCGGTGAGAGGGAGACGCCGTCTCCGAGCGCGAGGAAGTCCCGCCACTTCAGCGTCATCCCACCCTCCGGGCGCGGGTATTTTCTGCCGGAGGCGAGCGTGTACGCCGCGAGCTTCACGCGCGGCAGCTCGTCCGCGGGGGTGGTGAAGACTATCCTCTCGAGCGTCGAGCCGGGCGCGACGCCGAGGAACTTCCCGTACGCCCCGTCAAACGTCACAGCGACGCGGCTCTTCACCGTCCCGAGGGCGTGGCGCAGCTCTCCCTCCGCCGAGAGCGGATGGATAAGACAGGCCACGGCGCCGATGCGGTTGAGCGCGTACAGGCAGTACACCGCCTGAGGGGTGTTCGGCAGGCAGAGCAGGACGCGCTCGCCGCGCGTCACGCCGAGCGCCGCGAAGCTCCTCGCCGCCTCGTCTATCCGCCGCATGAGCGTCGAATAGCTGTAGTCTCTATTCATATAGCTGAGCGCCGTCCGTTCGGGTTCGCTCGCGGCCGACGGCTCTATCGCGCGGAACATGCTTCCCTCGGGATAGTCCAGCTCCGCCGGGACCGGGCCGTAGAAGCGCCTCCACGGCGCGGGAATGTTCTTTTCGGGGATCCTCATACTTCCTCCGCATACTACGGGAATTTACAACACCTCAATTATATCACATTGTACGTCAAAAACAACACGGACTTTTGCCGTCCGCCGCGCGCGGCTTGCATTCGTTCCGCCCCGGTGTTATAATAACTCCATGAACTATCGGAACTTACTGCCGGTTTGCCCGTTCTTCGGGCGGCAAAACGACAGATACATTCCCACAGGAGGTAATCAAATGGACATCAATACCGCAAAACAGGCGCTCCGCGAGCTCCAGCTCAAGATGTACGCCTACGGCTACGCAAGCGCGATAGTCTATCTGGACGCCGCCACCGTCGCGCCGAAGAACACGAGTGAGGGGCGCGGCGTCGCGATGAGCGTGCTGTCCGGCGAGACGCACAAGCTCTTCTGCAACGACGAGGTGGGCGAGCT
>CANPWY010000140.1 GCA_947585215.1 uncultured Clostridia bacterium | reverse complement strand
ATGTATTCAAGAAGCTCCTTCATAGCTTAGAGAATACCCGCGTTCTTCATCAGACGGCGGACGGTATCCGTCGGCTGGGCGCCCTTCTGCATCCAGTCCTTGGCGCGGTCGGCGTCAATGCGGACCTCGGCGGGCTCAACGAGCGGGTTGTAGATGCCGAGCTCCTCTATGAAGCGGCCGTCGCGCGGGCTGCGGCTGTCAGCCACGACGATACGGTAGAACGGCGCCTTCTTTGCGCCCATGCGGCGAAGCCTGATCTTGACCATTTGAACATACCTCCAAAAGCTTTACAAAAATGTGGGTTTTGATATATTCACGGCCGGAGCCGTTGAATAGCTGTGTTTCTTTGTCCCGGAACCCGGGGCGCGGCCTACCTTCCGAACATTGAGAAGGGATTCCCGCCGCGGCGCATACGCTTGCCGCGCTTCCCTCCGCCGCCGAAGCCGCCGAGGCTCCGCGCCATCTTCTGCATCATGTCAAACTGCTTGAGAAGACGGTTGAGGTCTTCGACGCGCTGACCCGCGCCGGCGGCTATACGCCGCTTGCGGCTGGAGTTGATTATCGACGGGTTCTCGCGCTCCTCCGGCGTCATCGAAAGAATGAGCGCCTCCATGCGCGGCATGGCTTTTTCGTCTATCGTCGCGCCCTTGAGCGCCCGTGTGTCGACGCCGGGGATCATCCCCGCTATGTCCTCAAGCGAGCCCATACTGCGGAGCTGTGCCATCTGCTCGAGGAAGTCGGTGAGCGTAAAGCGGTTCTGGCGAAGCTTCTGCTCCATCTCGAGCGCCTTCTTCTCGTCTATGGCGGCCTCCGCCTTCTCTATGAGCGTCAGCACGTCTCCCATGCCGAGGATGCGGCTTGCCATCCTGTCCGGGTAGAACGGCTCTATCTTGTCGAGCTTTTCGCCGGTGCCCGCAAACTTTATCGGCTTGCCGGTGACGGCGCGGACGGACAACGCCGCGCCTCCGCGCGTGTCTCCGTCCAGCTTTGTCAGCATGACGCCGGTGATGTCAAGCTCCTCGTTGAACTTCTCTGCGGTGTTGACCGCGTCCTGACCGGTCATTGCGTCGACCGTGAGCAGTATCTCGTCCGGCTCGACGGCGGCCTTTATCCGGCGAAGCTCGTCCATCAGCGCCTCGTCTATGCTGAGGCGGCCGGCAGTGTCGAGAAAGACGATGTCGTTGCCGAACTTCTTTGCGTGACTCACGGCCGCCTTCGCTATCTCCACCGGGTCGCCCTGACCCATCTCAAAGACCGGGATGCCTAGCTGTTCGCCCACGACCTGGAGCTGCTTTATCGCGGCGGGACGGTACACGTCGCACGCGGCGAGGAGCGGACGCGAGCCGTTCTTTCGCATGTATCCCGCGAGCTTCGCGCCGTTCGTCGTCTTGCCCGCGCCCTGAAGGCCGCAGAGCATCACGACCGTCGGCGGCTTCTTTGCGCGGTTCAGCTTTGCGACCTCGCCGCCCATCAGCGCCGTCATTTCCTCGTTTACTATCTTTACGACCATCTGCGCCGGCGTAAGACTCTCGAGCACGTCCTGCCCGACAGCCCGCTCGCTCACGCGTGCCACGAAGTCCTTGACGACCTTGTAGCTGACGTCCGCCTCGAGAAGCACAAGACGTATTTCGCGCATGGCCTCCTTTATGTCGCTCTCATGCAGTCTGCCCTTGCCGCGAAGCTTTGCAAACGCGGCCGAGAGCTTTTCACTGAGTCCTTCAAATGCCATTATATCTCCTCGCGCAGGTCGCGCACGGTTCCGAGCAGTTCGCGCACCAGATCGTCTATCTCCGGGGAGAGGAACTTTTCGCGGTTTATGGCGCGCATACGTCCCGCTATCTCCTCAAGCGACCCGAGCTTTCCCTCGAGACTGCCGTAACGGCGGCAGAGACCCAGCTTCTCCTCTGTCTCCTCAAGGGTCTTTGAGGCACGCAGGAGCGCGTCCCGCACGCCCTGACGCGTTATCCCCTCATTTTCCGCTATCTCGGAAAGCGAGAGATCCTCGTTGTAGTACATCGCGAATATCGCGCGCTGCTTATCGGTGAGCAGTGCGCCGTAGAAGTCGTACAGTACGGACAGCTCGAGCGAGCGTTCCTTCACGCGTCTCTCCCCCTTTCGTCGAGATTGTAAAGCTGCTTGCTTTACGCATATTGTACTACGCTCCGCGCCGCTTGTCAAGAGGTAATTGTAAAGACTTTTTCTTCACAGCTCCAGCGTAAATACAACGCTTCCGTCGCGCGCCTCCGCCGAGCGGAGCGGCGTCTTTTCCGGCAGGGCGGAGTTCAGCGCTTCGGCGGCGGACTGCACAAGCGAGGCAGGAAGATAGTCGGTGACGTCCGCGCCGAGTGCGGAGAGCTCCCGCGGCTCGAGCGAACAGCGTCCCTCCTCCGACACCGAAAAGCCCATGTCCAGCTCAAGCGTGAGCTCGTCCGGGAGCAGAGCCGTGAGCGCCGGCGGCACGCCCGCCGGCTCGCGCTCGAGAAAGTCGCGAAGCGCCTCGCGCGTGACGGTCACGGCGACGCGGACGCCGTCCGGCGCGTAGAAGTGCGCCGTCACGTCCTCCGTCTCTAGCTTCTGCCCGAGCGCGAGCGCGATAAGCGCGCCCGCCTCGCCGTCGGTGAGTTCTACCGTACCCTCGCGGGCGTCCGGAGCGGCGCTCGCGGCGGCATCTATGCCCTCGCAGAGCGGAAGAGTTTCGCCCTCGTCCGGCGCGCTTGCTGTCGGCGGTTCGGGCGCTATGCTCCTCTCGCCGCGCGCTATCGAGACGAGTATCAACGCCGACATCGCTATCGCCGCGACGGTACACGCCATGTAGACGCGCCGCTGTACCCGCTCGCTCGTGCGCCACGCGTCCCGCAGTCTTTTCAGTTTCTCTCGCATGGATATACCTCCGTCGTTTTCTTTCTTTTCTTTTTATATTGTCCCGCTCCGCCGTTTATTCCGCGCCCGCTCATTATCGCAACAGTTATGTCGGTATTTGCTGTTGAAACGTATCTCCGCACCGGATATAATAGTTATACTGATATATGCAGAATTTACAATCCCTGCGTCGAGAGCCGCTTGACACATTGTATATTGTGTGCAATAATGGTAATAAGCATGGAAAGTCGAGAGGCTTTGCCTCTCTTAAATAACAACAGGAGGTATTTCTATGAACGTCAAGGAACTCGTCGGAAAGATGACCCTCGAGGAGAAGGCAAGTCTCTGCTCGGGTCTCGGCTGGTGGAACACCAAGCCTGTCGAACGTCTCGGCATCCCGTCGGTGATGGTGACCGACGGCCCTCACGGACTCCGCAAGCAGGCGGGCGAGGGCGACCACCTCGGCCTCAACGACAGCGTGCCCGCGACCTGCTTCCCCACGGCGGCGGGTCTCGCGTCGAGCTTTGACCGCGAGCTCATCGCGACTCAAGGACGCGCGCTCGCGGCGGAGGCGCAGGCAAACGACGTCTCGATACTGCTCGGCCCCGGCACGAACATCAAGCGGAGCCCGCTCTGCGGACGGAACTTTGAGTATTTCTCGGAGGATCCGTATCTCGCGGGCGAGATGGCGGCAAGCTATATCAACGCCGTCCAGTCGGAGGGCGTCGGAACGTCCCTCAAGCACTTCGCCATGAACAATCAGGAGACCGCGCGGAACAGCGGCAACTCCGTTGTGGACGAACGCGCCATGCACGAGATATACCTCGCACCGTTCGAGACCGCCGTAAAGAAGGCTCAGCCCACCACAATCATGAACTCCTACAACCAGGTGAACGGGATCTTCAACTGCCAGAACGAGTATCTGCTGACGAAGATCCTCCGCGACATGTGGGGCTTTGAGGGCTACGTCATGACCGACTGGGGCGCCATGCACGACCGCGTCGCGGCGCTGAAGGCCGGCTGCGACCTCGAGATGCCGAGCATGTCCACGGCAAACGACGAGAAGATAGTCGCGGCGGTGAAGTCGGGCGAGCTCGACGAGGCGATACTCGACCGCTCGGTCGAGCGGATGCTCAATATCCTCTACCGCTGGATAGAGACCGGCAAGAAAGACGTGAAGCTCGACCTCGCGGCGCACCACAAGCTTGCGCGGAAGATAGCGGGCGAGACGATGGTCCTCGCGAAAAACGAGGGCGGCGTCCTGCCGCTCGACGCCTCTAAGAGCACCGCCATCATCGGCGCTTATGCCGAGAAGATAATGTTCCAGGGCGGCGGCTCGAGCCACATCAACAATCCGTATCTCGACAACGTCCTCGAGGAGTATGGCAAGGTCGCATCCGGCGAGGTCACCTACGCGAAGGGATGCAAGCTGAACGGCGAGACGACCGACGAGCTCATATCGGAGGCGGTCGAGGCGGCAAAGAAGGCCGAGAACGTCCTCATAGTCGCGGGTTCGCCGCAGGAGACCGAGGGCGCCGACCGCAAGAGCATGGCTCTCCCAGAGGGCGTCGTGAAGATGATAGCCGCCGTCGCGGAGGCACATCCCGGCGTGGCGCTCGTTCTCACCTGCGGAGCGCCGGTCGAGCTGCCGTTCCTCGACAAGCTCGGCGCGCTCCTCATCGCATACCTCGGCGGACAGGCCGCCGCCGGCGCGATAGTCGACATAGTGACCGGCGCGGTCAACCCCTCCGCCAAGCTCGCCGAGACCTGGCCGATGAACCACAGGCAGTCCCCCGCGCACCCGAACTTCGGCAAGAGCGGCGACGTCCGCTACGAGGAGGGCATCTGGGTCGGCTACCGCTGGTTCGACGTCCACGACATAAAGCCGCGCTTCCGCTTCGGCCACGGCCTCAGCTACACCACTTTTGAATACTCCGAGCCGCGCGTGAGCGCTTCGGAGATAACCGAGGGCGAGCCGCTCACCGTCTCCGCCGACATCACCAACACCGGCTCGCGCGCCGGCGCGGAGATAGTCCAGCTCTACGTCGGGCAGGACGTCTGCCGCAAGGTCACCCGCCCG
>CANPWY010000139.1 GCA_947585215.1 uncultured Clostridia bacterium | reverse complement strand
GACTATGTTGATGATACCGAAGAGCTTGCCTTTTTCGTTGATGACCTTCATCTATGTTCCTCCTTGACCGATACAGCCCGGGGCTGTATAATAACAGTATCTTTATTTTATAGCAAATCACCCGTTTAGACAAGCTTTTTTTGCGGCCCCGCGGAAAGTCTTGCCGGCGGCGGGACGATATCCGTGCCGCCGCGCGCCGTCCGGCGCGCGCGTGAAAGGAAGGAACGACCGAATGAGAGTGCTGCATCTTATAGGCGGAGGCGACGTGGGCGGAGCAAAGACCCACGTTCTCAGCCTGCTCGCCGGACTGAAGGGACACGCGGAGGCGACGCTTGTGAGCTTCCGCGCGGGTCCGTTTAGTGACGAGGCGGAGGAGAAGGGGATAGACACCGTCGTCATCGAGGGCGGGATACGTTCTGCGCTCGCGGAGCTGCGCAGGCTCTACCGAGAGGGAAGGTACGACATCGTACACTGCCACGGCGCTCGCGGGAACATGATGGGAATGCTTCTCCGCCGCTTCGAGCGGGCGACGGTAATAACGACCGTACACTCCGACCCCAAGCTCGACTACCTCGGCCGTCCCGCGGCGGCGCTCACCTTCGGGCTTATCAACCGCTTTGCCCTGAGAAGGATAGAGTACCACGTCGCGGTGAGCGACCCAGTGGCGGATATGCTGATAGAGCGCGGATTCTCTCCCTACGGAGTGTTCCCGATATACAACGGCGTCGACTTCGGCGACCCCGATCCCGAGGACTTAGACCGCACGGCGGCGCTCGCACGATTCGGCGTCACGGCAGAGGAGGGAGACGTGATATGCGGCATAGCCGCGCGCCTCTCGCCCGTCAAGGATATACCGACACTGCTTCGCGCCTTTGCAAAGGCTCCGGAAAACATGAAGCTCATCATCGCCGGAGACGGCGAGGATACCGAGACGCTGAAAGCCCTGTCCCGCGAGCTCGGCATAGACGGCCGCGTGACGTTTGCCGGTTGGGTGGACGATATGGACAGCTTCTACCGTGCGCTTGACGTCAACCTTCTCACCTCGCTCTCCGAGGCTTTCCCCTACGCCATAACCGAGGGCGCGCGGCGTCACTGCGCGACGATATCGAGCCGCGTCGGCGGTGTGCCGATGCTCATCGACCACGGCGTGAACGGCCTGCTTTTCGAGCCGGGGGACGTCGACGCGCTCGCGGCACATCTCACCACCCTCGCGCACGACGGAGAGAAGCGCCGCCGCTTTGCGGATGCGCTCTATGCCAAGGCGAAGCGCGACTTCTCGCTCGAGGCGACCATCTCCCGGCAGATGGAGATATACCGCACGGTGCTGAGGCGGCGCTCCTTTACCCGCGCCGATCGGGTCGGGGTGACCGTCTGCGGCGCTTACGGGCGCGGCAACGCCGGGGATGAGGCGATACTCGAGGCGATAGTGACCGAGCTCCGCTCCATAGACCCCGACCTGCGTCTGCACGTCCTCTCGCGCGACCCGAAGGCGACGCGCCTCCGCTTCCGCGTCGATTCGTCCTACACATTCAACCTCTTCGCCATGCGGCGCGCGATGAAGCGCTCGCGGCTCTTTATAAATGGGGGAGGAAGCCTCATGCAGGACGCGACCTCCACCCGCTCGCTCATATTCTATCTGCACACGCTCCGCGTCGCCAAACGCGCTGGAGCGAAGGTGCTGATGTACGGCTGCGGCATCGGCCCGATAACGCGGGAGCGCAACCGCCGCCGCGCCGAAAGGTATATTGAGAAATATGTGGACGCGATAACCCTCCGCGAGGACACGTCGATGGGGGAGCTGAAGCGGCTCGGCGTCTCGGGTCCGGAGATGATGCTCGCCGCCGACCCGGCGTTCACTTTAAGCCCCGCCGGTTCCGAGCTCGCAGAGAGCGCGCTGCTCTCTGCGGGAGCTCCGCCGGACGGGAAATACCTCTGCCTCGCGCTCCGGCGGTGGAAGGGCTGGGAGGCAAAGCGCGCGGACATCGCGGCCGCCGCAGACTACGCCTGCGAGAAGTACGGGCTCGAAGCGGTGTTCCTGCCGATAGAGGGCAAGGACGCGGCGGCGGGGCACGAGGTAGCACAGCTCATGCGGACGCGCTCATACGAGATGAAGGCGCAGAAGAACGCGCGCACGGCGATAGGAGTTCTCGGCAGGATGCGGCTCGTCGTCTCGATGCGCCTGCACGGACTGATATTCGCCGCGGGACAGGGAGTGCCGGTCGTGGGACTGTCCTACGACCCGAAGGTGAGCTCGTTTATGAACTACCTCGGCGCCGACCTGTGCGCCGACATAGACGCCCTGACCGAGGAGCGGCTGAAGGAGCTCATTGACCGGGCAATGCTCGGGGGAGAGACCTTCCGCAGGAGGACCGAGGAACTGCGGGAGCTGGAGGCACGAAATGTCGATACCGCAAGGAAGCTCCTCGGAGAGCTTCCGGGAGGAGGAGAGATATGAAGAACCAAATACTGCTTCTGTCCACCACGCCGTGGCACGCTCATCCGACGCGCAAGCAGGAGGTCGCAAAGCGCCTTTCCGGCTGTGAGATACTTTACTTCGACCCGCCGATAACCTTCATCGCGCCGATGAAGGACAAGTCACTCCGCCCGCGCCTGAAGGCATGGAAGGAGGAGGGCGAGCAGGTGACGGAGAACATAGTCCGCTACTCTCTGCCGCCGGTGATGCCGTTTTACAACAAGTACCGTATCTTCAACAAAATGAGCGCGGGAAGAACAGCCCGCTTCGTGAATGAGAAGGCGAAGGAGCACGGGTTTGAGGACCCGGTGCTCTGGGTCTACCACCCGTCAAATGTGGACGCGGCGCGGAAGATAGCCCATTCAAAGCTCGTTTACGACTGCGTTGACCGTCACTCGGGATATCCCGGCATCATCGACCCGGTGCTCGTGGACGAGATGGAGAGCGAGCTTGCGCGGGAGTGCGACGCGGTGTTCGCGACGGCGCAGGGACTCTACGACACGCTTTCGCGGGTCAGCCGGCACGCCTTCTTCCTGCCGAACGGCGCGAACTTCGAGATGTTCCGCAAAGCTGCGGAGCCGCAGGAGCGCCCCGAGGAGCTGAAGGATATAAAGACGCCGATAATGGGATTCGTCGGCGCGATACAGCAGTGCATCGACCGCGAGCTCGCCGCCGCCGTCGCGCGGCTCCGCCCGGACTGGACGTTCGTTTTCGTCGGCGCGCCGCTCGCGGGGGTGGACGTGTCGATGCTCGAGGCGCTGCCGAACGTCCGCCTGCTCGGACCGAAGCCGCATGCGGAGGTGCCGAACTACATCTCGGCCTTTGACGTGTGCATGAACCTCTTTGCCGCGGGCGATCTCTCGCGGGACGTGAGCCCGCTCAAGTTTTACGAATATCTCGCCACAGGAAAGCCGGTGGTGTCCACGCCGCAGCCGCTCCAGGTGCAGGATTTTGCGGACGCCGTGTATATCGCGGACGGCGCGGAGGAGTTCGCCGCCGCGTGCGAGCGCGCTCTTCACGAGCCGGACGACTCGAAGAAGCTCCGCCGCATCGAATACGGCGGCCGGTGCTCGTGGGACAGCCGCATGAAGGAGATGCGCATGCGCCTCGGGGAGCTCGACATACTGAAATAGTGCGGCGGCGCCGTAAAATGTTGAAATTACACGCGGCGTGTGTTAAAATTAGGAGAATTGATTTTACGGAGGACGATATGAAGAGAGTTCTTGTAGTTATGGGGAGCGCTTCCGACGCGGAGGCGCTGAAGCCTTGCGCGCGTCAGCTCGAGCAGTTCAGGATACCGTACGAGGTTCGCGTCGCCTCGGCGCACCGCACGCCGGAGGCGGCGGCGCGGCTCGCGGAGGAGGCCCGCGCGGACGGCGTCGGCGTGATCATCGCCGCCGCAGGCAAGGCGGCGCACCTTGCGGGCGTCATCGCGGGACACACGACTTTGCCGGTGATAGGCATACCGATGAAGAGCTCCACGCTCGACGGGCTTGACAGCCTGCTCTCGACGGTGCAGATGCCGTCCGGCGTGCCGGTGGCGACCGTCGCGATAGACGGCGCGCAGAACGCCGCGATACTCGCCGCGCAGATACTTTCCCTCGGGGACGCGGAGCTCGAAGCGAAGCTCGACGAGTTCAAGAAGTCGCTCGCGGCGAAGACCACCGAGGCGGACGCAAAGATAGAGCTGTAAAAGACACATATTTCCTCGAAAAAACAAAGAATACCGTCCGGGACGGAGAGAAAACAGGTTAGGAGAGTTTACAATGGTTCATGACAGCAGAAGCGAGGCATACGCCGCCGCCGGAGTGGACGTCACTGCGGGCTACGAGAGCGTCCGGCTGATACGAGACCATGTCGAGAGCACCCGGACTCCGGGAGTTATCGGCGGGCTCGGCGGCTTCGGAGGGCTTTTCCGACCCGACCTCAGCGGCATGGAGAGTCCGGTGTTCGTCAGCGGCACCGACGGCGTGGGAACGAAGCTCAAGATAGCCTTCGAGCTCGACCGGCATGACACGGTCGGCATAGACTGCGTGGCGATGTGCGTCAACGACATTATCTGCGCCGGCGCGAAGCCCCTCTTTTTCCTCGACTACATAGCGCAGGGGAAGCTTTTCCCCGACCGCGTCGAGCGGATAGTCGCGGGTATAGCCGAGGGGTGCCGCCAGTCCGGCTGCGCGCTCGTCGGCGGCGAGACCGCCGAGATGCCCGGCTTCTACCCGATAGAAGAGTACGACCTTGCGGGATTCGCAGTAGGCGTCGTGGACGAGAAGAAGATGCTCGACCCCGCGAACGTGAAGCCGGGGGACGCCGTCATAGCGCTGCGGAGCGCCGGCGTCCACTCGAACGGCTTCTCACTCGTGCGGAAGATATTCGACGGGCGGCTCCGCGAGTATTCGGCGGAGCTCGGAGGAACGATAGGCGAAACGCTCCTCACACCGACAAAGATCTACGTCCCGGTGCTGTCGG
>CANPWY010000138.1 GCA_947585215.1 uncultured Clostridia bacterium | reverse complement strand
TTTGCGGTGGAGCTTGCCGCCGCCGCCGCGCTCGACGAGGCGGGCATACGCCCGGATATGGCGGCGGGATTCTCGCTCGGCGAGGTCGCGGCGCTGACTTATGCGGGAGCGGTGGATGTCGCTGCCGGCTTTTCGCTTGTCTGCAAACGGGGAGAGCTGATGCAGGAGGAGGCGGAGAAGGTCTCGACCTCGATGGCGGCCGTCGTCCGTCTCACAAACGAACAGGTTGAGGAGCTCTGCTCGCGGTTCGAGGGATTCTACCCCGTAAACTACAACTGTCCGGGACAGGTCTCGGTCGCGGGACTTTCGGAGAGTATGCCCGCGTTCTCCGCCGCCGTGAAGGAGGCGGGCGGGCGCGCGATACCGCTGAAGGTCTTGGGAGGCTTCCACTCGCGCTTTATGGCGCTTGCGGCGGAGCGGTTCGGCGAGGTGCTGAAAAGCGTGGATTTCGCGCCGATGCGCATCACTCTCTACTCGAACGTCACCGGCCGCCCGTATGAGGGCGACCCGGCGGACCTGCTCGCAAGGCAGATATGCTCGCCCGTGCGGTGGGAGAACTGCGTCCGGCACATGATCTCGTCCGGCGCGGACACCTTCATCGAGCTCGGGCCGGGACAGGTGCTCGGCGGTCTCATCGCAAAGACCGACAAGTCGGTGCGCTGTTTCAGCGTGGCCGACAGGGCGTCGCTCGAAAAAACTCTCGCGGAGGTGCGGTAATGCTTAAAGGACAGGTCGCCGTCGTCACCGGCGGCTCGCGCGGCATAGGCGCGGCTATCGCGGAGAAGTTTGCAAGCCTCGGCGCGGACATAGCCGTCGTCTATGCGGGAAACACCGAGGCGGCGGAGAACGTCTGCCGCGAATGCGCGGAGAAGTATTCTGTGCGCGCGCTCGCGTATAAGTGCGATGTATCCGACTTCGACGCCGTAAAGGAGACCGTCGCCGCGATAAAGCGCGACCTCGGCACGGTGAATATCCTCGTCAACAACGCCGGGATAACGCGCGACGGGCTCGTCGCGATGATGTCCGAGGAGGCGTTTGACGCGGTGATAGCGACAAACCTCAAGGGCGCGTTCAACTTCATCCGCCACTGCACCGGCATATTCATACGGAACAGGGGCGGCAGGATAATCAACATAGCGTCGGTGACGGGGCTGATGGGGAACGCCGGTCAGGCAAACTACGCCGCCTCGAAGGCCGGAATTATCGGCCTCACGAAGTCGGTAGCGCGGGAGCTTGCCGCGCGCGGCGTTACCTGCAACGCGATAGCCCCCGGCTTTATCGACACCGACATGACGCGCGAACTGCACGACAGTCCGCTCGCCGCGACGATACCCCTCGGCCGGATGGGACGGCCGGAGGAGGTCGCGGACGCCGCCGCATTCCTCGCGGAGGCGGGGTATGTGACGGGAGCCGTCCTCAACGTGGACGGCGGCATAGCGATGTAGAACCTCAGCGGCCGCACGGCCGACAAAGTCAAGGAGACATCTGGAACAATGGAAGCAAGGATAAGAAGAGTCGTCGTTACGGGCATGGGAGCGGTGACGCCGGTGGGTCTCAGCGTCGAGGAGACGTGGCAGAATCTCACGGCGGGCGTCCACGGCATAGCGCCCATAACGGCTTTCGATACCGAGAACTACAAAGCAAAGCTCGCGGCGGAGGTCAAGAACTTCGACCCGCGAAAGTATATGGACAAGGCGGAGACGCTCAGGAGCGACCTCTACGCGCAGTTCGCGCTCGCGAGCGCGTGCCAGGCGGTCGAGGAGAGCGGCGTTATCGGCACGCTCCCGCCCGAGCGCGTCGCGGTCTACTTCGGTTCGGGCATAGGCGGCCTCCGCACCGTGTCCGCAGAGTTTGACAAGCTGAGAACGCGCGGACCGAACCGCGTCTCTCCCTTCTTCGTGCCGATGATGATACCGAACATGGCGGCGGGCACGATAGCGATACGCTTCAACTGTCAGAACGCGGCGATGCCGTCGGTGACGGCGTGCGCCTCCGGCTCAAACGCGATAGGCGAGGCGCTTCGCGCCATCCGCCACGGCTATGCCGACGCGGCGATAACCGGCGGCGCGGAGGCGTCGATAACCGAGATAGGCGTCGCGGGATTCGTGAATATGCAGGCGCTGTCCGTGTCGGAGGATCCGGACGCCGCGTCCCTGCCGTTCGATAAGAGACGCGCGGGATTTGTCATAGGTGAGGGCGGCGCGGCACTCGTGCTCGAGGAGTACGAGCACGCGAAGGCGCGCGGCGCGAAGATATACGGCGAGCTGTGCGGCTACGGCTCCACCTGCGACGCGTACCACATGACGGCACCGCGCCCGGACGCCGTAGGCGGCGCGCGCGCGATGGAGCAGGCGCTCGAGGAGGCAGGTTATGACGGGAGCGGGACGGTGTACGTCAACGCGCACGGCACCGGCACCCCGATGAACGACTCGACCGAGACGACGGCAATAAAGATGGCGCTCGGCGAGGAGAACGCGCGCCGCGCGCTCGTGAGCTCCACGAAGTCGATGACGGGGCACATGCTCGGCGCGGCGGGTGCGATAGAGGCGATAGTTTGCCTCAAGGCGCTCGAGACCGGCGTAGTGCCGCCGACGATAAATCTGCGCGAGCCCGACCCCGCCTGCGACCTCAACTACGTCCCGAACGAGGCAGTCTCGGCAAATATCGACCTTGCGCTGTCCAATTCGCTCGGCTTCGGCGGGCACAACGCCTGCCTCGCGTTCAGGAGGGTGTAGTATGCCCATCAGGGAAGAAGAGATAAGGAAGTACGCCCGGCTCATGGGAGAGCTGGGACTTACCGCCCTTGAGATAAAGGAAAACGAGAACTTCGTGCGCCTCGAGAGAGGCGTGTCGGTCTCCGTGCCGGCGCAGGCGCCGGTCGTGGCGGCGTCCTCTGCGCAGCCGGGGGAGACCGCCGTCACCACGGACGCGGACACCGTGACGGTGACGAGCCCGATGGTCGGCGTGTTCTACCGCGCCCCCGCCGAGGACGCCGAGCCCTACGTCAAGGTCGGCGACGAGGTGAAGCAGGGACAGGTGCTCTGCCTCATAGAGGCCATGAAGATGATGAACGAGATAACGGCGGAGTGCGACGGTGTGCTCGTCGAGGTCTGCGCGCAGAACGCGCAGGTGGTCGACTTCGGATACCCGCTCTTCCGCATCAAGAGGTAACGGCATGACAAGGGACGAGATAATGCAGATCCTCCCGCACAGGGACAACATGCTCCTGCTCGACTGCGTGGAGCGGGAGGGAGAGCTCGCAAAGGGCGAGTATCACGTCCGCGGGGACGAGTTCTTCCTTTCGGGGCACTTCCCCGGAAACCCCGTCGTGCCCGGAGTGATACTCTGCGAGATACTCGCGCAGTCCGCCTGCGTGCTCCTCTCGGACGTGATGACGGACGACGCTCTGCCGATGTACACCGGCCTAGACAAGGTGCGCTTCAAGAGCCCCGTAAAGCCGGGAGACACCTTCCGCACCGAATGCCGCATCACCCACGCCAAGGCTCCGTTCTACTTCGCGGAGGGCAGCGGATACGTCGGTGACAGGCTCTGCCTCAAGGCGGAATTCTCCTTTGCGGTGGTGAAGAAATAGCTCATGTTTTCCAAGATATTGATAGCTAACCGCGGCGAGATAGCGGTGCGGATAATCCGCGCCTGCAAGGAGATGGGCATAGCGACCGTCGCGGTTTACTCCACGGCGGACGCGGACTCGCTCCACGTCGCCCTTGCAGACGAGCGCTGCTGCATCGGCGGCGCGGACGCCGCCGACAGCTACCTCAACGAGGAGCGGATAATCAGCGCGGCGCTCGTCACCGGCGCGAAGGCGATACATCCGGGCTACGGCTTCCTCTCCGAAAACGCCCACTTCGCCTCGCTCTGCCGCAAGCACGGCATAGTTTTCATCGGACCCTCCGCCCGGAACATGGACGCTCTCGGCGACAAGGCGGAGGTCAAGCGGATGATGAGCGAGGCGGGGCTTCCGAGCATACCCGGCACGGGCGTCCTCCCCTCGGCGGAGGCGGCGGCATCCGCCGCGCGCGAGCTCGGATACCCGGTAATGCTCAAGGCGCGGAGCGGAGGCGGCGGGCGCGGCATACGACTCATCGAATCCCCCGAGCGGCTTGAGAGCGTGTTTTATCAGGCGGAGGGGGAGAGCGCGGCGGCCTTCGGGGACGGCGCGCTGTATCTTGAGAAGTACATCCATCCCGCGCGGCACATCGAACTCCAGATAATCGCGGACGAGCAGGGAGACGTTGTCTGCCTCGGCGAGCGGGACTGCTCGGTCCAGCGCAGGCACCAGAAGCTCATAGAGGAGTCGCCCTCCCCGGCGGTGAGCGCGGAACAGAGGGGGAAGCTTATCGAGCGGGCGACCGCCGCGATAAAGCGGCTCGGCTACGTCGGCGTCGGAACGCTCGAGTTCCTGCTTGACCGCGACGGGAACTTCTGGTTCATGGAGATGAACGTCCGGCTCCAGGTGGAGCACACCGTCACCGAGATGCTCACAAACGTCGACATGGTGAAGTGGCAGATACGAGCGGCGGCGGGCGTGCCCCTAGGCTTCACGCAGGACGACATACGGATAGACGGATGCGCGATAGAGTGCCGGATAAACGCCGCCGCGCCCGGAACGGTGAACTTCCTGCACACCCCGGGCGGACCGTTCGTGCGGTTTGATACCTACCTCGTCGCGGGAGACAGCATAACGCCGTACTACGACCCACTCCTCGGCAAGCTCATCGTCTACGCCGGAACGCGGGAGGAGGCGCTCCGCAAGATGCGCGCCGCGCTCTGCGAGCTCGTCATAGACGGGGTGAGAACGAACCTCTCCGAGCAGCTCCGTCTGCTCGACGATCCGCGCTTTATGGACGGGTCCTACGACCTCACTTTTATGGAAACGCAGGTATAGCAAATGCCCTTTTTGAAATTCAGGTACCAACCGAAAAACGAGCTTGAGGAGGGCGGACG
>CANPWY010000137.1 GCA_947585215.1 uncultured Clostridia bacterium | reverse complement strand
GTCACCGACTTGCCGCAGCCGGACTCGCCGACTATCGCAAGCGTCTCGCCGCGCTCGACCTCAAAGTCTACGCCGCGAACCGACTGTACCTCACCGGCATAGGTGTGGTAGGAGACATGGAGATTCTTGACTTCGAGAATGTTGTCCTTCTTATCCATAAGTATCCTCCCTCCCTATTACTGACGAAGGCGCGGGTCGAGCGCGTCGCGCAGACCGTCGCCGAGCAGGTTGAACGCGAGAACTATTACGCAGAGCACCGCCGCCGGGCAGATGAGCTGCGAGGGGTAGAACATCATAAGCTGCTGACCGGCGGAGAGCAGGTTGCCGAGGCTTATTGCCGGCGGCTGGAGGCCCATGCCGATGAAGCTTAATCCGCTTTCGGTGAAGATGTATCCCGGGATGTTCGTCGCGATATTGAGTATCAGGACGCCCATGCAGTTCGGGATGAGGTGCTTTCTGATGATGCGCGCGGGCGAGGCGCCGAGCGACTCCGCCGCGAGGACATACTCGCTCTCACGGAGCTGCATTATCATACCGCGCATCTGACGTGCGGTGCCGCACCACGACGTTATACACATCGCTATCAGCAGCGCGCCCATGCCGTTGCCGAGGACCATCATCATAAGAAGGGTTATAAGCAGCGACGGCAGAGACGTGATTATCTCAATGATACGCATCATTATGTCGTCGACTATGCCCCCAAAGTAGGCCATGATGCCGCCGTAGACGCATCCGACAAACGCCTGAATGAAGGTGCACGCAAGCGCGACGAGTATCGACACACGCGCGCCCATCCAGACTCTCGTAAAGAGGTCGCGGCCCATCGCGTCGGTTCCGAACAGGTGCATGGAGGACGGCGACTGGTTCTTGTTTATCGCTTCGACCTTGTAGAGGTCCCAGCCGGTGGCGTAGGGCACGACGATGGCCATTATCGCGACGATGATGAGCAGTATTAGCGACGCCATCGCGACCGGGTTCTTGCGGAGACGGCGCCACGCGTCCTGCCAGTAGGTGATGGCGGGGCGGACTATCACGTCGGAGTCCTTGGCGTTGCTGCCGATTATCGTAAAGTCGCCCTTCTGGAACTTCTTTACTTCTTCCCCTATCGGGTCTTCCACTGTGTAGTTCTTCTTGTCTGCCATCACTGTCACCTCTTTCCACCGCGCAGGCGGATCCGCGGATCGACCAGCGTGTAGAGTATATCGGTAATGTAGATAACGATTATCATCATCGCGGCTATCAGCACCGTCCAGCCGAGGACGACCGCGAGGTCACGGCCCTGAACGGCCGTGGTGTAGTACATTCCGATGCCGGGTATCGAGAATATCCTCTCGACAAAGAAGGAACCGGTGATGCACATGACAACGCTCATCGGCAGATTCGTGAGAACTGGGATGAAGCTGTTGCGCAGAACATGGCGGAAGATTATCTTCCTCTGCGAGAGACCCTTCGACTCAGCCGTCATTATGTAGTCCTGATTGATGACGTCGAGCATCGAGGTCTTGAGAAGACGTGCGTAGCTTGCTATATAGCCGAAGCATCCGGTGAGGGTCGGAAGTATCGTATACTCCCAGCCGCCGGTCCAGAGCTCACTGCCCTCCGGCCATCCTATCGTCGGGAAGACTTTCCAGACGCCTCCCGCAAATAAGTATTGCAGCATAAGTCCGAAGACGAGGTTCGGTATGGAAATCAATAGTATCGAAAGCGTTATGACCACGTAGTCGGGCCACGACCCCTTCTTCATTGCCGCAATTATGCCGAGCGCAAGGCCTACGGTAATACCGAGCAGCATCTGCTGTATACCAAGCCGCGCCGAAATCGGGAGCTTCTCATGCGCTATGGACCAGACGGTCTGCCCGGGGAAGGTTATCGACTCGCCGAAGTCTCCCACAAGGAAGCCCTTCATGGTGATGATGTAACGCTCCATCACGGGCTTGTCAAGGCCGTACTTGGCATACATACGATCACGCTGTTCCGCGGAAAGACGCTCCGTCTTCGCGACGAGCGGGTCGCCGGGGACAGCCTGAAGCAGGAAGAACGTAGCGGTGGCGATGATGAACAGGGTAAGTATCATCGCGAGGAACCGCTCTATTGTGTATTTCAGCATCTGATTCACTCCCAGTTTCGCTTTTGTACGGCATCGCCGGACTTTCTTCAAGTCCGGCGATGCCAAACCGAGTCAGTTTACTTTGCTTACAGCGTCCTGTGAAAAATCACTGAGCGTCGTCCGCGACGATGAACGCACGGCTGACCTCAACGGGGTTGACCTGCGGCCAGCTGACATTGCGGACATTGGTCTGGGTGAACTCTATCTGGTCGCCGTAGTAGAGCGGGGCGACGCCGGCCTTGGTGACGAGTATCTCCTCGGCCTTCTGGAACGCTTCGGCGCGCTCCTGCGGGTCGGTGGAGCTCATCGCGACCTCGTGCCAGTGGTCATACTCCTCGTCGTTGAAGCCGCCGAAGGTGTTGTAATAGCCGCTGGTGGAGGTGTAGAGGAAGGTGAAGGTGCCGGGGTCGTTGTAGTCGCCTATCCAGCTGTAGACCATCATATCCCAGTCGCCGCTGTTGCGCTCGGCACGGGCAACGGAGCTGTCGACGTTCTTGAGCTCGACGGTGACGCCGAGAACGTCCTGAATGTTCTGCTGGAGGAACTCGATCTGAGTAGCGGCGAGCGAGGTCGTGCTGCTGTTCATGAGCTTCAGGGTAACGTCCGCGACGGTGCCGCTGACGCCGGCCTCAGCCATGCCTTCCTCGAAGAGAGCGCGGAGCTTCTCCGGGGTGTCATACTGAGCCTGGAGGTTGGTGATGTAGTCGTCCGGATAGGTCTCGCGGAAGTTGATGCCGTTGCACTCCATGCCCTTCGGGATGAAGCCGCCGGCGACGGTGTAACGGTTGTAGACGGTGTCGAGGAACGCCTGACGGTCGATGGAGAGCGAGATGGCAAGACGGCACTTCTCGCTGAGCATCAGGCCGGAGGAACCGCCGCGCGGACGATCGGCAGGTACGTCGTCCTCGCCGGGATAGCCGGGCTCGTGGTCATACTCGTTGAAGTAGATCATGCCGGTCTGCGGACGGCCGAACACGCCCATGATGTACTCGCCGTTGTTAGCGGCAGCCTGCCAGCGGTCAACGAACTCGGCAGTGCCGTCGAGGATGTCGAGCTCGCCGTTCTCGAACATCAGAGCCTGAGTGGCCTGCTCGGAGACGGTGAGGAGGTTTATCTGGGTGAGCTTGATGTTCTCGGCATCCCAATAGTAGGGGTTCGGGGTGAGAGTAATGCTGTTGTCCATGACACGGTCGCTTATAACGAACGGGCCGTTGAAGACATGATAGGTGTAGTCGGTCTGCCAGGTCTCCTCGTCCGGAGCGGCCTCAAGGACGTCCTGACGGATCGGGTAGAGCGGAACCATGCCCATCTCTTCGAGGAAGTACGGGGTCGGCTGCTCAACGGTGAGAACGAGGGTCTTGTCGTCCGGGGTAGCGATGCCGATGTCGTCGACGGTAACGCCGGCCTCGCCGTGATAGTACGCGTCGGCGTTCTTAAGGACCCACATGTACTCGGCATAGCCGAACGCCTCCTCCGGGTCAAGCAGGCGGCGGAGGGAGTAAGCGTAGTCAGCAGATGTGACAGGCTTGCCGTCCGACCAGGTGTTGTCGCGGAGATGGAAGGTATAAGTAAGGTTGTCGTCCGAGACTTCGTAGCTCTCGCAGCCGGCGGGCTCCATGGTCTGGGTGCCGTCCGGATTGCCGTAGACGCGGAAGAGGCCCTCGCCTACCATCTGGAAGATCTCCCACTGGGTAGCGCCGGTCGAGTCGTTCGGGTCGAGGGTCGTGGTGCTCGGGACGGAGAGCACGATGTCGAGAACCTGCTCGTCCGCGAGAGTGTAGTCACGCCAGTCGAGGCCGTGAGTGCCGGGCTCAAAATTCTCGATGGCCGAGATGGAACCGCGGTTGTCGTCGCCGGTGCTTCCGGGCTCGGTGCTTGCGGTGCCGGTGCCGCTCGGCTCATTCGAGGTGGTCGCGCTGCCGGGGTTGCACGCCGCAACGGAGAGAGCCATCACCAGCGCAAGCAGAAGAGCGATGAACTTCTTTAACTTCATACTGGATTGCCTCCTAACAATTTATTCTCCGCTCCCCTCCCAACTGACGGGGCTTCGGAAAACTTACTAAGAGTATAACTTCACCGCCCCGCTTTGTCAATATTTTTTCGCTCGATTTGCAGGATTTCGTAAATCGTGTTGCAAACGAGCCCGTCTCGGCGGCGATTTTTGTTTATTTTTTTACGAGGGATTTTCGGTATTTTCCTGCTCCGGCACAATTCTCAAATATAGTAACGGCGCGGGTTTCGCCGTTTTCGCGGACAAATATCCGTGCTGTGAGGACGCATTCGGCGCAACATTATCCACCGCGCCATTCGCATTTTTGACAGTACGGATTTCCCGAATATTCAATTTTCGGGAAGGGCATCCGTCAATTTCCACAAAACCCGCGCCGCCTCTGCGCCTCGCTCTGTCAGTTTACCACATCCCGCGCCCCGGCTCGCCGCCTTGCGCGCTTCCCGCGCGCAGGACGCGCGCCGCCGCACCGTCAAAATCGACGGGGCGCGGCGTCTCGGCGCAGATAAAAGTCCGATAGTTTTTTGACGTTTTTTACAATATGGTCTCGACAAACAACATATAAAGTGTTATAATTGACTTACGGAAGGTCTGCCGTCGCTTACAGAGCAGATATCAGGCGGCGATATTTCACATAAGGAGTGGAGAGTAATGATATCCAAGGCCAAATATTCACTTTTGAAGAATGTTCCGCGTCTGCCCGACTACATACCCGTCAAGACCGTCATGCACAAGTCCAAGCTCTCGGGCGAGGATTTCGCGACGCTCGTCAAGAAGGTCCTCGATGAGAAGTACATTCTCATGCAGGGCACCGGCGCGGACGCGCGGATAAGCCTCCGCGACAAGGGCTGGGACGCCGTCAACGAGTACCGCTTCAACCCGCGCACGCTGAGCCTCGCCGC
>CANPWY010000136.1 GCA_947585215.1 uncultured Clostridia bacterium | reverse complement strand
GCAAGCTGCTCCGCGTCCGCCGCGCCGGAGAGGACGCACGCGACCGCCGGACGCGTCAGCGCATAGTGGATGCACTGCGCGACGGTGAGCGGCGTACCGGCGGGGGAGTCGTCCCCGAGAAGGAGACCGCCCGCGAACGGCTTCATCACCGTCACGCCGACGCCGAGGCGCTCGCATTCGCTGTACAACTCGGCGCGCTTGGGCTCCATCGCCATCGACTCCTTGTCAAACTTGTAGTCCCACACCACCTCGCCGGAGGGGATGAGGTCGTAGGCGGGGTTCACCGAGAACATCAGCACGTCGATAAGCCCGCTTCTCACGGCGGCGAGGGAGGTGTCCGGGTCGTGGCTGCTCATGCCTATCGCGCGCACCTTTCCATCGCTCTTGAGCTTGAGGAGGTACTGCGGCATGCCATGCTCGAGGACGGCGGACCAGTCCTCGAGGTCATCGACAAAGTGTATCATCGCGACGTCTATGTACCCGAATTTCTCGAGCAGGTCGTCAAACGCGGGGACGGCCTCGCCGAGCTCGCGCGTGCGCTTGTACTGTCCGTAGAGCCACGCCGAGCCGAAGTGCCCCTGAATAACGAACTTCTCTCGCCGTCCCTTCAGCGCGGCGGCGAGGCGCTCGCGCGCGCCGGGGTCGGGGGTGAACAGGTCTATGTAATTTGCGCCGTTCTGCTCCGCGAGGTCTATCATCGCCCCCACGCTCGCCTCGTCCAGATGCACGAACGCCTCGCAGCCGAGGCCGATCTCACCCACGGAGATGCCGGTCCTTCCGAGCTTTCTTGTGTTCATATCATTACCTCCGAATATGTTTCAGCCTGTAAGACAAGTATATACCTTGGAGCGGACTCTAAGTCAAGTGATATTTGCATCGTAGAGGGAAAATGCACGTAAGTTGTCGCAGGAAATCGTTTTTCGGCAGACTTGAGCGGCGCGGGCAATTCTGCCCGCGCCGCTCGATGTTATGGGAAACGTATATGGGAAGTAAGCTGAAAAAGTTTATGTCCGTTCCTTGACGAACAGACTCCGCATGAGCCGCGCGGCGGCATCTTCGTCAAGAAAGCGCACAAGCACCGACGCGCTTTCCCGGGTGAACGAGCCCTGCGGGACGCGCTCCGCGAGGCGCATAAGCGCCGCGTCGCCGAGGAACGGCGCGAGCGCGAGGACGTCGTCCGGCGTGACAGCGCCGCAGACGCTTCCCGCGAGGCGGTCTGCCTGCTCCGCGCGGAGGAGCGGCACGACTTCGACGAGCTCCCGCATGTCGAGCGCCGGCGCGCGTCCCGCCTCGGCGTCCGAGACTATCTCCGCCGCGCGGCGGCTGCCGAGAATTTCTTCTGTCGACGTTCCGAGCAGAGCCGCGAGTGCGCCGAGCGTCGAGGCGTCCGGACAGCTCAGACCGTCCTCCCAGTTCGACACGGTGCCGGCGCTTATACCGAGGACTTCCGCGAGCCGCGCTTGTGTGACGCCCTTCGACTTCCGGAGGCGCGCGATGTTTATGCCGATCCTCCGCATGTCGAGAAGCGGCTCGCTCTCCTTTTTTCGCACCCTGACAGAGAACATCTCATTCCTCCTCTCCGTCGTCGGGGACGCCTTCGGTGAGCCACTTCTCAAGGAGATCGCTGTCAATAAACGGCATGAGCGGAGACGCGCCCGCGAGACCGTGCTTCTTTATGTACTTTGCCGCGAGCTCCGTTACCGTCTCCTCCGAGAGGAACGGAGCTATACCCGAAAGCTTCAGGATACTGTCCCCGTCGGAGTACATCTTTCGCGCCAGCCCATCCAGCGCTTCCTCGGGGGCGAATGGCGCGAGGGCGGTGAGAGCGGCGAGGTCAGCCTTGCCGTCCTTTGACGGGCGCTCGAGGAGCGCCGCTATCGCTTCCTCCGAGAGGAACGGAGCGAGCCCCGCGAGCTGTGACAGTCCGACCGAGCCCGCGGCGTCTGCCGCCTCGAGCGCTATGCGGTCAAGCGTCTCGGTTTCGAGGAAGGGCGCGAGCGCCGTGACGGGGCCGAGGTCGGTCCAACCGCCGGAGAGCTTTTCCGCCGCTTTTTTCAGTGCTGCGTCGCTCATAAACGGCGCGAGCGCCGCGATGTCGTCCGCGCTTGCCGCCTCGCCGCCGTCTATAGCCTTTTCGACGAGCATATCCACAAACTTCTCGCTGAGGAACGGCGCGACCTCCGCTACCGACGAGAGCGGGAACTTTCCAGTGAGCTTCAGGGAGACGTCCGGCTCAGCGTCTGCATCCGCCTTGTCGTCCGGCGTGTTTACCGTAAAGACCGCGACGCGGGGATCGTCGTTTTCTTTGTCCGCGGAGGATTTCTTTTCCATCGCCTCATCCTGCGCGACGAGCTCCGCCGCGCGGCGGTTGCCGAGTATCTCGTCTATCGAGACGCCGAGAAGCTCCGAAAGCTCGCCCAGCTTGGATATGTCGGGACAGCTCTGTCCGCGCTCCCAGTTCGACACCGCCTGGAAGCTTATCCCGAGCGCGTTTGCAAGCTGCATCTGCGTCATGCCCTTTGCCTTACGCGCCCGCATAATGTTCGCGCCTATTTTCATCATGTCAAATGTCGGCATTGTCATTACCTCTTTCGTTTTAAGTGTCCTTGCCGGCCGGCCTCGGTTTGGCTTTATTATAGCCCGGCGCGCGGAATACGTCAAACAAGCGGTGATTTAGCGGGAGACTTCCGCCGCCTCAACCACGGCTTGAGCGGTGATAAATCGCGGGAATACGGGAAAGCTACCGAAAAAGACCGTGCTTCGGAGGTGTCAAGATGAAGAACAACCGACTTGGACGCAGGAGCGTCGTTCGGATAGTGAGCTTTGTCACGGCGGGGATACTGGTGCTCGCGGGCTTCCTTGTGAAGAACTATCTGGAAAAGGAACGGTATAAAGCACAGCTCGAGGTGAGTTATCAGCACTACTTTGACGAGCTCGCGGAGGCGATGCGCGGCATTTCGGACGCGCTGCAAAAGAGCCGCTATTCAAATTCGCCGGCGATGGCGGCGTCGCTTGCAAACGAGGTGACGCGCGAGGCGTCCGCCGCGCAGTCGGCGATGAGCGGACTGCCGTTTGCGAATATCGAGCTTGAGAAGACCGCGAAATTCCTCTCGCAGGTCGGCGACTTCGCCTACTATCTAACTCGAAGGGACGCGGCGGGCGAGGGAATAACCGACGGGGAGCGGCAGTCGCTCCGCGAGCTTACCGAAACCGCGTACTCCCTCGCCGAGTCCATGGACGAGCTGTACTACGCCGTCGCGGAGGGGTCGATGAGCGTCACCGGCGCGATAGAGGGCGAGTCGCGGGACGAGAGCGGCCTCGGCGGCATAGCGACGACGCTCGCAGAGATGGAGACGCAGTTTCCCGAGTACGCGAGCCTCATCTACGACGGGCCGTTCAGCGAGCACATCCTGTCGCGGGAACCGGTGTTTCTCGCGGGGCGCGGCGAAGTGCCGGTCGAAGCGGCGGCGGAGACGGCGGCAAAGGCGGGCGGCTTCGAGGCGCGCGAGCTGACGTTTGAGGGCGAGAGCGCCGGGACGGTGCCGGCGTACTCCTTCAGCGCGGAGCGGGACGGCGCCGCGTGGTACTTCGACGTGACGAAGACGGGCGGCGTCCTTATAGAGATGTACTCCTCCTATCTGCCGGAGGAGACCGAGCTGGAGGCGGAGGAGTGCGTAGCGCGGGCGAAGGAGTGGCTTGCGTCGCTCGGCATGGGGGATATGACGGAGAGCTACTACTTTAGGCGGGACGGCGTTGTCACGGCAAACTTCGCTGTAAGTGAGAATGGCGTCATCTGTTACCCCGACCTCGTCAAGGTGTCGGTCGCGGCGGACACGGGAACGGTAGTCGGCATGGAGGCGCGGGGATACGTCATGAACCACACGGCGCGCGACCTGCCGCCGGTTCAGGTGAGCGAGGAGACGGCGCGCGCCGCCCTCTCGCCGGAGGTCACGGTGGAAAATGCGCGCCTCTGCGTGATACCGTCCGCCGGGGAGTACGAGCGGTTCTGCCACGAATTCCTCTGCTCGGACAGCTCGGGCAGGCACGTGCTGATATACGTGAACGCTGAGACAGGCGTCGAGGAGCAGATATTGATACTGCTCGAGAGCGAGGACGGCACGCTCGCGATTTAGCGCGGCGGCGGACGCCGAAAAATCACCCGGACGGTCAAAGAACCGTCCGGGTGATTTGTGTGATGGCCATTAAGGATCAAAAGCCGACTTTTACAGATACTTTCTCATCTGCGCTATCGCGTTTTTCTCGAGGCGCGAGACCTGCGCCTGCGAGATGCCTATCTCCCGTGCGACCTCCATCTGTGTCTTGCCGTCGTAGAAGCGCATCGAGAGGATCATCCGCTCTCTGTCGCCGAGCTTCCGCATCGCCTCGCTTAGGGCGATATGCTCGGTCCAGCTCTCGTCGGTGTTCTTTGTGTCGCGTACCTGGTCCATGACGCATATCGCGTCCCCGCCGTCCGAGTAGACCGGCTCGTAGAGCGACACCGGGTCTACTATCGCATCCATGGCGAACACGATGTCCTCCCGGGGTATGCCGAGCTCCTTCGAAATCTCATCGACCGTCGGCTCGCGCCCGCCCGCGCTCTGGAGCTTTTCCCGCGCGGAGAGTACCTTGTACGCCGTGTCGCGAAGCGAGCGGCTGACACGCAGGCTGGAGTTGTCCCTGAGATAGCGCCGTATCTCGCCTATTATCATCGGAACGCCGTAGGTGCTGAACTTGACCCCGAGTTCCGTGTTGAAATTGTCTATCGCCTTTATGAGTCCGATACATCCCACCTGAAAGAGATCGTCCGCGTTCTCTCCCCTGCCCGCGAACTTCTGTATGACCGACAGCACAAGCCGCAGGTTGCAGGAGATCAGCTCCTCCCGCGCGGAGCGGTCGCCCGCCTGCGCCGCCTTCAAAAGTCTCTCCGTCTCCTCTCCCGACAGCACCCTGAGCTTTGAGGTGTTGACCCCGCAAATCTCGACCTTTGTCTGCATAGCGTTTCCTCCCCCGACTCTCCGTCCGC
>CANPWY010000135.1 GCA_947585215.1 uncultured Clostridia bacterium | reverse complement strand
GAAGCAGGCCGCCGACTTCTCCGACTTTGCCACCGAGGACATCACCTACGGCTACTGCACCGAGTACATCGTCAACCTCTCCCGCGAGGAGCAGGGCAAGAGCCATGAGGCTCTGCGCGCGTACCTCGGGAGTCTCGGAGACAGCCTCGTCTTCGTCGAGGACGAGGACATCATAAAGATACACGTTCACACAAACGACCCCGGTCTCGCCATTCAGGCGGGTCTCAAGCTCGGCTCGCTCACGAAGATGAAGATAGACAACATGCGTGAACAGCACACCGAGAAGGTCATCATCACCGGCAAGACCCAACCCACGGCAAACGCCCGCGTCATAGCCGCGCCGGAGAAGCCATACGGCTTCGTCGCCGTCTGCGCCGGAGCGGGGCTTCGCGCGGTATTTGAGGACATCGGCGTGGACAGCGTTGTCGAGGGCGGCCAGACCATGAACCCCTCCACCGAGGACATTCTCCGCGCGGTGGACGCCACTCCCGCCGAGACGGTCTTCGTGCTCCCAAACAACAAGAACATCATCATGGCCGCCGAGCAGTGCGTGTCGATGAGCGACAAGAACGTCATCGTCCTCGGGACGAAGACGGTGCCGCAAGGCGTGAGCGCGATGCTCGCCTTCGACCCGGACGCCGAGACCGTGGCAAACCGCGAGGCGATGCTCGCGGCCGCCGCGCGCGTCCGCACGGGACAGGTCACCTACGCCGCCCGCGACAGTCTCTTTGACGACAAAAAGATAAAGCAGGGCGACTATCTCGCCATTCAGGACGGACAGCTCATAGCAAACAACAAGTCGCTCGTGAGCACGCTCCGCCGCCTCGCAAAGGAGCTTGGCCGCAAGCCCGCGGAGTTCGTGACCATCTTCTACGGCGCGGACGTCACCGAGGAGGAGGCCGCCGAGACCGAGAAGCTGTTCAGCGCGGAGTTCAAGGGCGCGGAAGTGAGCGTCGTTCCGGGCGGACAGCCGGTCTACTACTACCTCATCTCCGCGGAGTAAGAAAAAATGATACCACTCGACACCGAAGTTAAATACGTCAAGGGCGTCGGAGAGAAAAAAGCCGGGTTTTTAGCAAAACTCGGCATTTTTTCTTTACGTGACCTTCTTCGACACTTTCCGCGTGAATACGAGGACCGACGCACGGTAAAGCGCCTCATCGACATACTGCCGGGAGAGAGCGCCTGCGTCGAGGGTGCGGTCGTCTCCACCCCGCAGCTCAGCCGCATCCGGCGCGGGCTCGACATAGTGCGCTGTCGGATAAGCGACGGCTCCGCGACGTGTGAGGTTTCATTCTTCAACCAGAGCTGGCAGAGGAGCCGTCTCGTGCCCGGTGAGGAGTACGTCTTCTACGGGAAGTTCGGCGGCGACCTGCTCCGCCGCGAGCTCACAAATCCCGTCTTCGAGCCGGCGGGCGAGGCACGGCAGACCGGGAAGATAGTCCCGGTCTATCCGATGACGGCGGGGCTCCGCCGCTCCGACCTCACAAAGCTCATCGAGACGGCGCTTGCCGCCGCCGAGGGGCAGTTCCCCGAGCCGCTCCCAGCGTCCGTCCGAGAGCGCTTCGGGCTTGTGGACGCAGAAAGCGCCTACCGCTCGATACACTTCCCCGAGAATGACGAAGCCCTCGCGGACGCGCGGCGGCGCTTCGTCTTTGAGGAGCTGTTCCTGCTCTCGCTCGGCCTCCGCCGCGCGAGGGAGGGCTACTCCGGCACGCCGCCGCACGTCGAACCGAGAGACACGGCGGAGTTCACGCGCGTCCTCCCCTTCCCGCTCACGCATGCGCAGGAGCGCGCCATATCCGAGATAAAGCACGACCTCTGCTTCGGCACGAGGCCGATGAACCGCCTCGTGCAGGGGGACGTCGGCTCGGGAAAGACCGTCGTCGCGGCGGCGGCGGCATGGCTCGCGTGCAAGTCCGGCCACCAGACGGCGTTCATGGCGCCGACCGAGCTGCTCGCGGCGCAGCACTTCCGCTCGCTTGCGCCCCTGCTTTCGCGCTTCAGCATCGGCACCGAACTTCTCACCGGCTCGCTCACCGCCGCGCAGAAGCGCGAGGCGCAGGCGCGGATAGCCTCCGGCGAGGCCCAGCTCGTGATTGGCACCCACGCACTCATATCCGGCGGGGTGGAGTTTCGCGACCTCGGCCTCGTCATCACCGACGAACAGCACCGCTTCGGCGTCCGCCAGCGCGCCGCGCTCGCCGCAAAGGGCTCCGAGGCGCACATCCTCGTCATGAGCGCGACGCCGATACCCCGCACGCTGTCGCTGATAATTTACGGCGACCTCGACCTTTCCGTCATAGACGAGCTTCCTCCGGGACGCACGCCGATAAAGACGTCGGTGATAAGCGCGAACCGCCGCGAGGAGCTGTACGCCTCCATACGCCGTCTCATCGGCGAGGGACGGCAGGCGTACATCGTCTGCTCCCGCGTCGAGGACGGCGACGAGCCGGACGACGGACGGAAGGCGGTCGAGGAGTACGCAAAGACGCTCCGCGAGGAGGTCTTTCCCGACCTGCGCGTCGAGTATGTCCACGGACGGATGAAGCAGAAGCAGAAGGACGAGGTGATGGAGCGCTTCGCCGCGGGCGAGGTGGACATCCTTGTCGCGACGACCGTCATCGAGGTCGGCATAGACGTGCCGAACGCCGCGCTGATGGTCGTTGAGAACGCCGAGAACTTCGGCCTGTCACAGCTCCACCAGCTTCGCGGACGCGTCGGGCGCGGACAGTACGAGAGCTACTGCGTGCTCGTGCGTGGCGGCGGAGGCGATGCGGCAAAGGAACGTCTCGGCGTTATGCGCGACACGAACGACGGCTTCAGGATAGCCGAAAGCGACCTCAAGCTCCGCGGACCGGGCGACTTCTTCGGCTCGCGTCAGCACGGCCTTCCCGCCCTGCGCGTCGCCGACCTCGACGCGGACGCCGAGACGATGACGCTCGCAAGCGAGGCGGCGGCGGAGCTCTTCCGAAAGGATCCCGCGCTCGCCTCGCCGGACTGCACGGAGACGCTCGCCGCCGTGCGCGCGCTCTTCCGCGAACAGGCGATGAATTAAAATTTTCGCGGGCGAAGCCCGCCACCTTGTGGGGACTGCGCCCACACCCCTCCAGCGGGGAAGCCCCGCGAGCATTCGCGGGGCTCGCCCCGCAAATGCTTGCGGGGTCTGCCCACTTGGGTATGGGACTCGCCCCATAAAGCGGTTGCGGGCTCTGCCCACTGATCGAACGCGAGCCTCGTGTTATATTTTCCCTCCCTCCGGAATATCCTTCACTAGCAATCACTAGCAAAATGTTGACGGAGGCCGGAATGAGGAAGTTGATAGCCTACGGCGGGGCGCACGTCCGCCGAAGAACCGGAAGACGAGGGAGAGTTCTCCTGCTTATTGTGCTGTTCGGAGCGGTCGCGGCGTGCGCCATCGCCGGCGGCAGAGCGCTCGTGAACCTCTCGGAAAATCTCGGTCCGGACTTCTTCGGCGCGGCGCTCGCGGTGGAGCTGGGTCCGTCCGGTTCGCCGCGCGAGGCGCTTCTCGACGCGGCGCTCTCCCCCGTCATGAGCCTTGTCCGCCGGCCGGAGCCGGAGGACGATGACGGCGCGGCCGCCGTCCCGCCCTCCGCAGAGGCGTCCCCGGCGGCAGAACCGTCCGTGCCGACTCAGTCCGCACCTCCGAGCGAAACGCCGAGCGCCGAACCGAACGCGTCGCCCGCGCCCTCCCGCGAGCTGAACGCCGCCGACCTCGACCCGAACATCCGCACCGTCTCGATAATCCCGAGCGACACGGCGGGCTACGACTATGCGGACGGGGTGTTCATCAAAAACGGCACCTCCTTTGACATCGACGTCAGCTCCTACCTCGAGGCCGTGCCGGAGTTCGACGGCATGCCGCATATCCTCATAGTCCACACCCACGCGAGCGAGTCCTACTACCCCTCCGAGGAGTACGACTACGAGCCCACCGACGTTGAGCGCACCGAGGACACCGACTTCAACGTCGTCCGCGTGGGAGACGAGCTTGAGAGCGTACTGCGCGGGCGCGGCCTCGAGGTCACGCACATCCGCGAGATTTTCGACTATCCCTCCTACTCCGGCTCCTACGCCCGCACTCTTGAAGCGATAGAGGCGGCGCTTCGGGACGACGGAGAGATCTCCGTCGTCATTGACCTGCACCGCGACGCGGTGGAGGGCGCGGACGGCTCGACGTGGCGCGTCATAAGCGAGCAGGAGGACGGATCCTACGCCGCGCAGTCGATGCTCGTCGTCGGCACCGACGAGGGCGGACTCCGCCACCCGAACTGGCGGCAGAACCTGCTCTTTGCCGTCCACCTGCAAAAGTACATCGTTGACCGGCACCCCACCCTCATGCGCCCGATAACCCTCTCCCCTTCCCGCTACAACCAGCACGCGACGCCCGCATCGGTCATTCTGGAGATAGGCACGAGCGGCAACACCCTCGACGAAGCGCTCCTCTCCGCGCGGATAATCGGCGATGAACTCGCAAATCTCCTAGACGAGCTTGTTTCGGAGTGAAAACGCTCGAAATGCGGCATACTACTCCCCGTTTTTTTGTGCCGCTTGCCGCCTTGCATTTCCCTTCCGACTTAGGTAAAATGTAACTGGGTTCATATCAGTCAGGACATGGGAACAGTTGGAACTTTAGGGGAGGTATATCGGCAAATGGAGGCAACCAATCAGGGACCGATCGGACGGCTCGGTATAATCGGTCTTGCGGGAAGCGAAAAGTTCCTGCACAAGGTCGACGACTTCATCCGCGAATGGCGCCATGAGGAGGACAGCTTCATCATCGACGCGAAGTGCCCGCGCTTCCAGACCGGCGAGGCAAAGGGCATCATCAACGAGACGGTCCGGGGCTACGACCTGTTCATCTTCTGCGACCCGTTCAACCACGGCGTCACCTACAAGATGTACGGCATGGACGTTCCGATGAGCCCGGACGACTATTATCAGGACCTCAAGCGCATAATCAACGCGGCGGGCGGCAAGGAGCGCCGCACCACCGTCATCATGCCGATGCTCTACGAGGGCAGGCAGCACCGCCGCTCCGGGCG
>CANPWY010000134.1 GCA_947585215.1 uncultured Clostridia bacterium | reverse complement strand
TTCATCGACGGCATGGCCGAGCGGGACATCCCGCTCTCGGTCTTCCACTTCGACTGCTTCTGGATGCGCGGCAACCACTGGACCGACTTTGTGTGGGACCCGGAGATGTTCCCCGACCCGGAAGGTATGCTCCGCCGCTACCACGAGAAGGGTCTGAAGATATGCGTCTGGATAAACCCGTACATTGCCCAGCAGTCCCGCCTGTTTGACGAGGGCATGGCGAACGGCTACCTCCTGAAGAAGGAGGACGGGTCGGTCTGGCAGACCGACCTCTGGCAGAGCGGCATGGGCATAGTCGACTTCACGAACCCCGCCGCCTGCGAGTGGTACGCGGGCTACCTCCGCGAGATGATGCGGATGGGCGTGGACTGCTTCAAGACCGACTTCGGCGAGCGCATACCGGTAAAGGGCGTGAAGTGGTTCGACGGGAGCGATCCCGTCCGGATGCACAACTACTACACCGAGCTGTATAACCGCACCGTCTTCCGCGCGATAGAGAGCGAACGCGGCATCGGCGAGGCGGTCGTCTTCGCCCGCTCCGGGACCGCCGGAACGCAGAAGTACCCCGTCCACTGGGGCGGTGACAATGCCGGCAACTACCCCTCGATGGCGGAGACTCTGCGCGCGGGACTGTCGCTCGCGGTGTCCGGCTACGGCTTCTGGAGCCACGACATCGGCGGCTTCGAGGCGACGGCGCCCGCCGACCTCTACAAGCGCTGGTGCGCTTTCGGACTGCTCTCGAGCCACTCCCGCCTGCACGGCTCGTCGAGCTACCGCGTGCCGTGGAGCTTTGACGAGGAGGCGAGCGCGGTGCTCCGCCGCTTCGTCCGCCTAAAGAACAGCCTCATGCCCTACATCTACGAGCACGCGATAGAGGCGCACGAGACCGGCGTGCCGATCATCCGTCCGATGGCGTTCGAGTTTCCGGACGACCCCGCCTGCTCCTACCTCGACCGGCAGTATATGCTCGGGCACGACCTTCTCGTCGCGCCGGTGTTCAGCCCGGACGGCACGGCGGAGTTCTACGTACCTCACGGCGAGTGGCAGAGCCTCCTCAACGGGAAGAAGTACGAGGGCGGCAGATGGTACAAGGAGACCTTCGACTACTTCTCCCTGCCGCTGCTTGTCCGTCCCGGCGCGGTAATACCGGTCGGCAGTACCGAGACCCGCCCGGACTACGACTACACCGACTCACTCACGCTCGTAATAAACCTCCCCGAGGACGGCACGGCCTCCCGCGAGATACCGAACGTCACCGGCGTCCGCGACGCGCTCATAACCGTCACGCGCGAGGGCGGCAAATTCACCGTCTCTGTGACGAAGCCGCTTGCGGGTCTTGCGGCGGAGATCGACGGCGTGAAATATCCGTGCGAAGGACTTACAACGACGATAGAGCTGTAAAATATGCAAAGAGATGGGGACGGAGGAAGCCGTCCCCATCTTGTTGCCTTTTTCGGGTGTCCGCGCTCATTCCTCCGCGGCCTCGACCGCGTCGCGCATGGCGGCGGCGCCGCTCTCCGCCGAGTGAATTATCGACATCACGGAGTTTGCCGCCTGCGGCCAGTTCTTTACGAGCAGGTCGTGCGAGAGCGGGTCGAGCTGTGCCTCGCGGCGGTCAAGCTCCGCCTCGAGCGAGCTCATCGCCATCTGCATCCTCGCCGCTATGACCCGGCGCGACTCCCGCCGGTCAAGCGCAAAGAACCTGTCCGGCTCACTGCCGCAGTGCTCGTATATCTCGCGGAAGATGGCGTACACCGTCGAGGCGAGGACGTTGTAACAGCCGCCGAGCAGTGCCTGACTGCCGGTCTTGCCTACGATGTCGAAAAGAACGCTCATGGCGTTTGAGAGCACCTTCTTCGAGAACATCGCCGCCGCCGAGCCGCGCAGGCGGTTGTCGCTCGCGGCGCTGACGTCGAAATACTCGGTGGGGTCAACGTCCGACCCGTCGCGCGACTGCGTCCTGCCGAGCAGGAAGTCCGCGCTCACGCCGTAGTAGTCGGCGGCGAGCGCGACAAACCTCAGACCCGGCTCGCGCAGTCCGCGCTCGTAGTGGCTGAGCAGTGCCTGCGAAACCCCCAGCTCCGCCGCCGCTTCCTTCTGGCTCACGCCCTTTTCCTTGCGCAGCAGTGAAAGCGTGCGCGGAAAATCCGAATTCTGTACCGACAATTTCTCCGACTCTCCCTTGCCTCATTTATGCATATATGCGCCCGCGCGGCGTATCCCCTCACCCGCGGCACCGAAAGTGTCAAAAACAATACGTTTATTATAAAACTGTTTTGCCGATTTGTAAAGGACAAAATCCGACTCATTCAGACGGAATTTTAGTCCTTGTGTTGTTCTGCCGCGTGTGCTAAAATATAAGTAAGGTATGCGGACGCTTCCGCATAAATCCCGACAAAGATGAAAGGAAGCTGTAAATATGGAACAGATGAAGGTTTTGGTAGAGGGCTCCGCCCGTCACGTACACGTCACCACCGAGGATCTTGCCAAGCTGTTCGGCGAGGGCTACGAGCTCCACTTCAAGCGCGCGCTGAGCCAGCCCGGCCAGTTCCTCTCCGAGGAAAAGGTCACTCTCGAGGGCCCGCGCGGAAAGATCGAGCGTGTCTCGATACTCGGGCCGGTCCGCAAGGCTTCGCAGGTCGAGGTAAGCTTTACCGACGCGCGCGCGCTCGGCGTCACCCCGCCCGTCCGTGAGAGCGGCGACCTCGCCGGCTCCGCGCCGATAAAGGTCATCGGCCCGAACGGCTCGATAGATCTCCCGGAGGGCTGCATAGTCGCCAAGCGCCACATACATATGACCCCCGAGGACGCCGAGAAGTACGGCTTTGCGGATAAGGAAACCGTCTGCGTCCGCGTCGAGGGTGAGCGCGCGCTCGTGTTTGACGAGGTCGTAATCCGCGTGAGCCCCAGCTTCAGCCTCGCCATGCACATCGACTTTGACGAGGGCAACGCCTGCTGCCTCGGAAGCGAGACCTACGGCACCGTCATAAAGAAGTAACTTGCGGCGCAGGTACTCAGCGGAAATATAAAGATTTTTTGGAGGTGTCGGTATGGCGGAAAACACATCCCGACGTAAGAAGGACGCGGCCGCGCCCGAAAAGGCGGCCGCAAAGAAAACAGCAAAAAAGCCTGCCGAAAAGCCGGCAAAGAAGCCCGCGGAGAAAAGCCGCGCGGCGCTCCGCCGCGCGCTCGGCGACCACATCTACCTCTTCCACGAGGGGAGCGAGTGCGCCGCCTACGAGTGGCTCGGCGCGCATCCGCACACCGAGCGCGGCGCGGAGGGGTACATATTCCGCGTCTGGGCGCCGAGTGCCGTAAGCGTCTCGGTCATAGGCAGCTTCAACGAGTGGGACCGCGCGGCGCATCCCATGAAGCGCACGAAGGAGGATCCGGAGGTCTGGGAGGCGTTTGTGCCCGGCGCGCAGACCTACGACGCGTATAAGTTCTCGATAGAGACGAAGCGCGGGGACGTCATCGACAAGTGCGACCCCTACGCCTTCCATGCCGAGACCCGCCCCGCGAACGCTTCCAAGCTCTATCCGATAGACGGATGCCACAAGTGGGGCGACGGCGCGTGGATGAAGAAGCGCGCCTCCTCGAACCTCCTCGACCGGCCGATGAGCATCTACGAGATGCACCTCGGCTCCTGGAAGAAGGTCTCCCCCGGCGCGGACGGGCAGTTCTACAGCTACGGCATGATAGCGGACGACCTCATTCCCTACCTCAAGGAGACCGGCTTCACGCACGTTGAGTTCATGCCCGTCATGGAGCACCCGCTTGACGCGAGCTGGGGCTATCAGGTCACCGGCTACTTTGCCGCGACGAGCCGCTTCGGCACCCCCGCTGACCTCATGGATCTCATCGACAGGCTCCACAGAGCGGGCATCGGCGTCATACTCGACTGGGTCCCGGCGCACTTCCCGCGCGACGGCCACGGTCTTGTCGATTTCGACGGCACCGGACTTTACGAGGGCGAGGACGTTCAGATGCGCGAGCACCCCGACTGGGGCACCCGTATCTTCGACTACGGACGCAGTGAGGTCCGCTCCTTCCTGCTCTCGAGCGCCGACTTCTGGCTCAACTGCTTCCACGCAGATGGACTCCGTCTTGACGCGGTGGCGAGTATGCTCTACCTCGACTACGGCCGCCGGGACGGTCAGTGGAAGGCCAACAAGTACGGCGGCAACGAGAACCTCGAGGCGGTCGCGATGCTCCGCAAGCTCTCGGAGGTCATGTTCGCGCGCCACCCCGACGTGGCGCTGATAGCCGAGGAGTCGACCGCGTGGCCGATGGTCACGAAGCCCCCGCACGACGGCGGTCTCGGCTTCAACCTCAAGTGGAACATGGGCTGGATGAACGACATGATGCACTACGCCGCTCTCGACCCGTACTTCCGTCAGTTCAATCACAAGGATATAACCTTCTCGTTCATGTACGCCTTCAGCGAGAATTTCCTGCTGCCGGTGTCGCACGACGAGGTCGTTCACGGAAAGCGCTCCCTGCTTGACAAGATGCCCGGAGAGTACGAGCAGAAGTTCGCGGGCGTCCGCGCGTTCCTGCTCTACATGTTCGCGCACCCCGGCAAGAAGCTGCTCTTCATGGGTCAGGAGTTCGGACAGTTCATCGAGTGGAACTTTGAGAACGGGCTCGACTGGCTACTCCTCGACTTTGACCGCCACGCGAAGTTGAAGAACTTCGTCTCGGCGCTGAACGCCTTCTACAAGGCGCACCCCGCGATGTGGGAGATAGACTTCTCGTGGGACGGCTTCGAGTGGATCTGCCACGACGACTTCCAGGCGAACACCGTCTCCTTCCTCCGCCGCGACAGGGACGGCCGCGAGCTTATCTTCGTGATAAACTTCTCGCCGATGGAGCGGGACGGCTACCGCGTCGGCGTGCAGGACAGCGGCGTCTACACCGAGGTCTTCAACACCGACCGCGAGGAGTTCGGCGGCGACGGGGCGCACATCAACTCCGAGCCGATATACTCCTCCTCCACGCCGTGCCACGAGCGCGAGCACTCGCTCGAGATAAAGCTCCCGCCGCTCGGCGGCGTCGTGCTGAAGCTCGACCGGAAGCTCAAGAAGGACAA
>CANPWY010000133.1 GCA_947585215.1 uncultured Clostridia bacterium | reverse complement strand
CCGTCCAAGCTCGTCATCGTCACGACCGGCAGCCAGGGCGAGACGCTCTCCGCGCTCAGCCGCATGGCGTTCGGCACGCACAGACAGGTTTCGGTCGGCGCGGGCGACCGCGTGATAATCTCCGCCTCCTCCATCCCCGGCAACGAGAACTCCATATCCCGCGTCATAAACGAGCTCATGCGGCGCGGCGCGGACGTCGTATACCGCCAGCTCGGCGCTCTGCACGTCTCCGGCCACGCCTGTCAGGAGGAGCTGAAGGTCATGCTCGGGCTCGTGAAGCCCACCTACTTCATGCCGGTGCACGGCGAGTACAAGATGCTCCGCACCCACGCCGACCTCGCGCGGCAGATGGGCGTCTCCCCGAAGAACATAATCATCGGCGAGAACGGGCGGGTCGTGGAATTCGGCCCGAAGGGCGCGCGCCTTGCCGGCAGTGTTCCCGCGGGGCAGGTATTGCTCGACGGCACTCTCGGCAACGACATCGGCGACAGCATCCTCCGCGACCGACGGATACTCTCGGAGGACGGCGTCGTCGTCGCCGCCGTGACGGTGGACGTCCGCGCGGGACAGCTTCTCGCCGCGCCGGAGGTGATAGCGCGCGGGTTCGTCGCCCCGGAGGGGCGGAACCTCATGCGCGAGCTGGAGGACATCGTCGCCGCCACCGCCGAGGACAATCTCTACTCCAACGACCTCGGAGGTCTGCGGAGCGCGATAAGAAGCAAGGTCTCCGACCATATATGGCGCGCGACGCGGCGCCAGCCGCTCGTCATAACGCTGGTCTCGGAGGCGTAGCACCCCCGCCCACGCGCGGGCGGGACAACGTAAATTCAAGGAGCGATCGGAAATGAAACTCGGTATCGTCGGACTTCCGAACGTCGGCAAGTCCACCCTTTTCAACGCCATCACCAACGCCGGTGTGGACGCGGCAAACTACCCTTTCTGCACGATAGAGCCGAACAAGGGCGTCGTCGAGGTGCCGGACAGCCGCCTCGACCGCCTCGCCGAGCTCTACCACCCCAAGAAGGTCACTCACGCGACGGTCGAGTTTGTCGACATCGCGGGTCTCGTGCGCGGGGCGAGCAAGGGCGAGGGTCTCGGAAACAAGTTCCTCTCCCACATCCGCGCCACCGACGCGATAGTCCACGTCGTCCGCTGCTTTGACGACCCGGACATCACCCACGTCGAGGGTTCGATAGACCCCCTGCGCGACATTATGACCATCGACCTCGAGCTCGGCCTTTCCGACCTCGAGGCGGTCGACCGCGCAATAGAGCGTACCGCTAAGGCGGCAAAGGCCAACCCGAAGAAGCTCGAGCCGGAGCTTACGTGGCTGCGCGGCCTCCGCGAGCATCTCAACGACGGAAAGCCCGCCCGCTCCTTCGCGGAGCCGAAGCCGGAGGACTCCGAGGTTCTGCGCGACCTGAGCCTCCTCACCGCAATGCCGGTGATATACGTCGCGAACATGGACGAGGACGGCTTCGTCTCGCGCGACACGAACGACTACTACCTCGCGGTGAAGCGCCACGCCGACGAGGAGGGCTCCGGCGTGATACCGATATGCGCCGCCATGGAGCAGGAGATCGCCGCCCTCGACGACCCGGAGGAGCGCCGCGAGTTCCTTGAGACGCTGGGTCTCGAGGAGAGCGGCCTCGACCGGCTCATCCGCGCGGGGTACAGCCTGCTCGGACTCATCAGCTTCCTCACGGCGGGCGAGCCGGAGGTCCGCGCGTGGACGATAACGAAGGGCACCACCGCTCCGCAGGCGGCAGGGAAGATCCACTCCGACATCGAGCGCGGCTTTATCCGCGCCGAGACGATAGACTACGAAAAGCTCCTCGAGTGCGGCAGCCTCGCGGCGGCGCGCGAAAAGGGTCTCGTGCGGAGCGAGGGGCGCGATTACGTAATGCAGGACGGAGACGTTGTGCTCTTCCGCTTCAACGTCTAGCGACATACCTTATCTTCACGCATATCCCCCGCGCCCGTGTGCCGTGCGCACGGGCGCGGGCTTTTAAGGAGCACACAATGGACAAGTCCAAGCGTATCGATCTCATAGACGCGGCGCGCGGCCTCGCTATACTACTTATGGTAATACACCACGCCCTGTATGACGCGGTGTATTTTCTCGGCGCGCCGAGCTGGCTCTTCTCGAACCCAATCTTCACCCCGCTCAGCCGGTTCTTTGAGGTCGTGTTCATACTTCTGAGCGGCGCGAGCTGCCGCTTCTCCCACTCGAACATACGGCGCGGACTCATCTTCCTTGCGGGGGCGGCGGCGGTGAGCGCCGTCACATATTTTATAGGGAACCCCGTGCGGTTCGGGATACTGCATCTCCTCGGCTCCGCGGCGGTGGGCTTCGGGCTCTGGCAGAAGCTGAGGGCGCGGATGCGCCTGCCGCAGGTCTCGCGACGGACGGCGGACATACTCCGCGCGGCGCTTATTATATGCTGTGCCACGGCGTTCGCGCTGTTCTGGGGTCCAATCTACCATCACACCTACGACTTCAGGTGGTTCGGATGGCTCGGATTTACCTATGAGGGCTACTTCTCGAGTGACTGGTTCCCCGTCCTGCCGTGGATATTCGTCTACATCGCGGGGAACGCCGTCGGGCTGTGGATAGTCGAGGGGCGCTTCCCCGAGAAGTTCTATACGACGAAGGTGCCCTTCCTCGCGGCGGCGGGGCGGCACACGCTCTGGATATACCTTCTGCACCAGCCGGTGCTGTACGGGATAACAATAATAATTGCGGCAATATGTAAGTGAGCACGCTTTGCGTGCTCACTTACATATTGCCGCGAGACCGCCGGACAGAGCGATGCTCTGCCGGCGGCTGCACTCCGCTTCGCGCCTCGCGCCTGCGGCGCTTCGACGCACGCTTCGCGCAGAGTATTTTTTCCCGACGTACACGCCGTCGGAAAAAATGATTAGACTTTATTTCGCGCCGAAGGCGCGAAACTCTGCGAGGCGCGCGGGAATGGGCGCAGCCAAATTCTGTACTGTGTTCGGCTTTGCCGCTTCGCGGCAAAGCTCACGAGGGCTGAATATGTTCCGATGAAGAATGTGTGGGCGCCCTCGTGTTTGTCCCGAGTATTTCAATGGGAGGAGTCCCCCAACGGCGCAGAGCGCCGTTGGGGGTACGAAAGTTTTACTGATTTTCCCTTATGTTTTCCGATAATACTGTCCCATTGTGAAAACCGCCTAACTTACTGAGATTTGCGGCGTTTTTTTGTACATAAAAATTATCTCTTCCCTCTTGCTTTTTCGGGGTGCTGTGGTAAAATAAGCGAAGTCGTAAACGCTTTCACCCTTTTGCAGCGCCTTTGAGGAGGGATTTTTCTGTTAATCAAATGGGCATACGGCTGGATGGGCAAACAAAAGTGGCGGCTCATCCTTTCGATCGTTTTCAACATCGCGGGCGTCATAGCGATGACGGCGGAACCTTACGTCATCAAGGACATCGTCAACGACGTGCTGATGCCGCTCAGGTTTGAAAAGCTCATCCCGATGCTCTCTCTCGGCTTCGGGGTCGGCTTCATCTTCATCGCCTGCCGCTACTTCCAGGCGATACTCGGCGAGCAGGCGGCACAGGCGGCGGTGTACAACGTCCGCAGTGCGCTCTTTGAGCGGCTTCTCAAGCAGTCGCCCGGGTTCTACGCCACCAACCGCTCCGGCGACATCATCAACAAGTGCACCGGCGACGTCGACTGGATAAACCACTTCATCTGCTACGTCACGCCGAAGTGGGTCGAGATGGTGCTGATGCTCATCGCGGCGCTCGTCGTCTTCTTCTCGATAAACTGGCTGTACACCCTCATCCTCTTTGCGGTGACGCCGTTCAGCGCGATAGTCGCCATGAAGCTCGCGCGCTCGGTCCGTCCCGCCTTTGCGGACGCCCGCGAGCAGCTCTCCAAGCTCAACACCGTCGTGCAGGAGAACATCTCCGGCAACCGCGTGGTCAAGGCATTTGTCCGCGAGGACTACGAGATGGACAAATTCCAGAAGGAGAACCAGGAGTACAAGCGCCTCAACATCAAGGCGAACATGATCTGGCTGAAGTACGGCCCCGTCATCGACTCCATCGCTTCCATCATGACCGTGCTGAACCTCACCGTCGGCGGAACGCTTGTCGCCCTCGGCAGGATAGACATGGGCTCGCTCTCGCTCTTCCTCAGCCTCGCGTGGGCGCTGAACGAGCCGATGATCCTCGTCGGAACGCTCGTAAACGACACTCAGCGATTCCTCGCCTCCTGCGAGAAGGTCATGGGTCTCTACTACACGAAGCCGGACATCGAGAACCCCTCCGTCGATCGCTCCCCGAAGGAGGCGCGCGGCGAGGTCGAGTTCCGCGGCGTCTCGCTCAGCTACGGCTCGCTCAAGGTGCTTGACCATGTGGACCTGCACGTCAACGCGGGCGAGACGGTCGGCATAATGGGTCCGACCGGCTCGGGCAAGACGAGCCTCGTCAACCTCATCCCGCGCTTTGTGGACGTCACCGAGGGCGAGGTCCTGCTCGACGGCGTGGACGTCAGGGACTACGACCTGCAGGAGCTCCGGCGGCGCATCGGCCTCACGATGCAGGACGTGTTCCTGTTCTCGGACACCGTCGAGTCGAACATCGTCTACGGCGTGCCGGACCTCGAAATGGACAAGGTCATAAAGGCGGCGAAGGTCGCCGATGCGGACGGCTTCATCCGCGAGATGCCGGACGGCTACGACACGATAGTCGGCGAGCGCGGCACTGGCCTCTCCGGCGGCCAGAAACAGCGCATAAGCCTCGCCCGCGCCATCGCGAAGGACGCGCCGGTGCTCATACTCGACGACACGACCTCCGCCGTCGACATGGAGACCGAGCAGGCGATACAGAAGGAGCTCGCCTCGCTCGAGCGCCGGGCGACGACCTTCATCATCGCCCAGCGCGTGAGCTCCGTCATGCACGCGGACAAGATAATCATCCTCGACAACGGAAAGATAGTCGAGCAGGGCACGCACAGCGAGCTGATGCGGAACAAGGGCTACTACTACAACACCTGCATCCTCCAGCACGGCGTCATGGAAGAGGAGGTGAGCGCATAATGGCACGCAACAAGTTCAATATCGACGAGGAGCTGGAAGCGCCTTTTAACTGGCAGCAGTTCAAGCGCTCGTTCGTGTACATCAAGCGGTACAAGAAGCAGGTCGCGCTCGC
>CANPWY010000132.1 GCA_947585215.1 uncultured Clostridia bacterium | reverse complement strand
CTCCGGATAATCGACGCTATTGTCAACGACCCGGAGATAGGCTCGGTCTTCTACGGCAAGGTCACGCGCATCCTGCCCATCGGCGCGATGGTGGAGATCGCCCCCGGCAAGGAGGGACTGATTCACATCTCCAAGCTTGAGAACCATCGCGTGGACAAGGTCGAGGACGTGCTGAACGTCGGCGACATGACGTGGGCCAAGGTCATAAAGATCGACGACCGCGGCCGCATAGACCTCAGCCGCAAGGACGCCATGGCGGAGGTCGAGAACAAGGAGTTCCCGCAGATATAACGGGAAAATATTCCGAAGGTCAACGGGGCGGCGGGAAGCATCCCGCCGCCCCGAATTATGTCCGCCCGGTGCTGTGAAGGCGGCAAAACAAAAAACCGGGCATTAACAAAAAATTCACAACGACTTAACTTTTTTCTCAAAAGTATTGAGTATACTCTTTCTTGTAAACGGAAGAAACGTTTCGAAAGGAGCTTCAGATATGTTTGACGAAAAGAATTTCAGCGAAGAGTTCACAAGCGGCGAGGAGAGAAAGGAAAATCCCGAGATCTCCGAGAACGCGCGCACGGACGAGTCGGTCTCCCCGGCGGAGAACGTGACGGGCGAGTCCGCAAGGACTGCGGACGCCGCGCCCGCGCAGGACGCGAACCGCCCGGCGGCGGTCGAGTCGCAGGAGCAGGCACCGCACGTCGAGCCGTATCCGTTCGCGGCGGAGACCGCGATAAACAGCGAGGGCGTCGCGAGCGAGCCGGGATATCCGACCGGCAGGGACTACGAGCCGGTGCGTCCGTCCGTCCCGCAGCAGCCGACGCAGGAGAGCCCGAGGCCGATGTTTAACGACCCCGCGCCATCATTCAACGCACAGCAGAGCTTCAATGCGGCGGATCAGGCTCGTGCAGGCGACGGACGTCAGTACGCGCCCTACGGCGAACAGCCCTATTCCGACGGACGCTATGCCCCGCAGAACGTGAACGCCGGCTATGAACAGCCGTACTACTATGCCGCTCCGCCCGCTCAGAAGCCTCCGAAGAAGAAGCACAAGGCGCTCCGCCGCCTGATAGCGGCACTGCTCGTGCTGACGGTGATAGGAGGCGCGGTCGGGACGGTCGCGATACTCTACGACGTACACCCGAACGACGACGGCGGCATAACCATCTCCCGCAGGGGAAGCGAGAGCGCAGAAAAGAACGACGGCGACTCCGACGTCTCCGTGTTCGCCTCTCCCGCGCCGAGCGGCTCGCAGACCACGGTATCGCCCAACCCTGCCGGAAACGGCGGCCCCGAGATGCAGATAAATGACAGCCCGGTCACGCAGGTCGACTACGGCGACACCGGCAAGGCGCTCACCAATCAGGAGATTGCCGCGAAGTGCACTCCGTGGACCGTCGGCGTCATAGCCACGAGCTACTACGAGAACAACTACTTCGGCTACGGCGGAGCCGCGACCTCCACCGGCACCGGCATCATCATGAGCTCGGACGGATATATCATCACTAACTGCCACGTCGTTGACGGCGCGACCGACCTCTCGGTGCGTATGCTCGACGGTACGGAGTATGCGGCCACCCTCATAGGCTTGGACGAGCGCAGCGACCTTGCAGTGCTCAAGATAGATGCGACGGGGCTTCCGGCGGCCGAGTTCGGCGACTCGGACGCACTGCTCGTCGGCGACCCGGTCATAGCGATAGGCAACCCGCTCGGCCTCGAACTGATGGGCACCGTCACCGACGGCATCGTCTCGGCTATAAACCGTGACGTCGCGGTAGACGAGCGCACCATGACCCTCATTCAGACCAACGCCGCGATAAACGCCGGCAACTCCGGCGGCCCGCTGATAAACCAGTACGGTCAGGTCATAGGTATCAACACCCTCAAGATGCAGGACTATTCGACGACGGTCGAGGGACTTGGCTTCGCCATCCCGACGAACACTGCCAAGGCGATAGTCGACGAGCTTATCGAGCACGGATATGTCTCCGGATATCCGGCGATCGGTCTCCGCTGTGACAACGTCAGCCAGTCGATGAGCGCTCGCTACTCGATACCGATAGGCGTGCTCGTGCGCTACGTCCACCCCGACTCGAACGCGTACCGCGCGGGACTCCAGGTCAACGACGTCATAGTCGAGGCGCAGGGCGAGACGGTCGAAAACTACAGCGATCTCTCCGCCATCATGGACAGGTACCACGCCGGAGATTCCTTTGAACTCAAGGTGTTCCACTACGATTCAAGGGCTTATGAGACGCTGCATTTCGTGCTCAACGACGAGAACGACCTGTCCGACGGGTCGGTAATAGCGGGGGACTAAAACAATTTCACTGAAATCGCGGGGGCAGACCTTGTCTGCCCCCGCATCTTATAGCGGCGCACATTCTCTGCCGGGCCGTGAAATCACAGAGTTTACATAATCGCGATGTTGATAAGTCTGTGGATACTGTTCAAAAGTCGCGGAGCGCTCCCCGGAAACAGGCGAAATATGTCGATGTAAACGTAGACCTGCAACTTTTTGCCGGGAGGCCGCGCGTAGAAGCGCGGCGGATTTACATAAATCCGGGCACTCGCTCCGAGAAGCGCCGCGCGGTCAGCCGTCGAGCAGACCGAGCCGGTCCGCCAGCACGCAGAAGTCCTGACGGGAGAGGGGACTGTGGAGCATCAGGTCGCCGCGGTTGTCTCCAAGCAGGATCTTCCGCGCGACCGCCTTCTCCACTGCCGCCTTGGCGTAGCTGTCCGGGATGTTGTCCGTCTCGGGAACGGGCTCCGGCGGCTCCATACCGGCGATCAAAGCGGGATAGTCGCGGTATGCGACGTCCAGATCCACGGCGGCGGCAATGCCGGGCACTCTGCCGCTCGCGGAATACTGCCACATCCCGAAGTCCCCGTCGAAGTCCGGCGCGGACGCCCACTGTGCAAGCCAGACGTCGTACTTTTCGAGAAGCTGCCCTGTGAAGCCGTCGGCGAGCCGCCGAAGGTATGAGTAGAGCATGGGGTAGAAGCCCGCGCGCGCCACGCGCGAGAGGAACGCGTCCGCGACGGCGGACAGCTCCTCCGGCGAGAGACCCTTCTGTGACGCGTCCTCGACGTCGTAGGCAAACGGCATCGTCGGCTTGAAGTCCTTCACGAGACCGAGCGCGAATTCGGCCTCCGCCTCAGCCTCGGCGGAGGTGAGCGCGTAGGAGTAGTGGTAGAAGCCGTATGGGAGCCCCGCTCCCGATGCGCCCGCGACGTGCGCGCGGAGCGCCTTGTCCTCATATCCCGCGCCGTAGCCGGTGCGTATCATCACAAAGCCAATGCCGGCCGCCCTGACCTGCGAAAAATCTATGTCCGTCTGATACTCGCTTATATCTATGCCCCTGATTTCCATACTTTCACACCTTTCCGTAATGGGCGCTCGTATCAGTATATGCGCGGGAAGCGAAAACGAGCATACGGACTTTGCTGCGGGACGCCGATTTGACACCCGGCGGACTGTGCTGTATAATATCGGCAAGGCGTGCGCCGTTCGGGCGCGCCGCGAAGCGCGGCGGAGCCGTCCCGATACTCACGGCTCGCCGATACGGAAAGGAGATGCCCTATGGCGGTACTGCTTCATATATGCTGTGCGCCCTGCTCGGTCGAGTGCATAGACGCGCTCCGCGAGGAGGGGTTGGAGCTCTGCGGCTATTGGTACAACCCAAACATCCAGCCCTACGCCGAGTGCCGCATGAGGCGGGATACGCTCATAGAGTACGCGAAGCGCGTCGACCTGCCGCTCGAGCTCGCGGACGAGTACGACCTCCGCGCGTGGGTGAATATGCTCCCGAATCTCGACGACCGCTGCGGCGCGTGCTACGCCTCGCGCCTCGACCGAGCGGCGGCTTATGCCGCGGAGCACGGCTTTGAGGCGTACTCGACGACCCTGCTGATAAGCCCCTACCAGCGCCACGACCTGATACGCGAGATAGGTGAGAGGATAGGCCGTAAGCACGGCGTGGAGTTCCTGTACCGCGACTTCCGGCCGCGCTTCCGCCGGGGACAGTACCGCGCCCGCGAGATGGGACTGTACATGCAGAAGTACTGCGGGTGCGTATTCAGCGAGGAGGAGGCGGCGCTCCGAAAGGAACATTCCGCGCCGAAGCTGCCGGAGGGCTTCGAGTTCCTGCCGGCAGAGCCGGAGGTCACGATAAGCAAGGAAAGAAAGGACAAACGCCGCTATATCGACCTTCTGCTCGAGGCGGACCCGAGCGAGAAGCTGGTGGAGAAGTATCTCGACGAGGGCGAGCTGTTCGTCCTGCGGTACAGGGGCGAGGCGGCCTCGGCGGCGGTGACGGTGCGAGTAGACGACGAGACGGTCGAGCTGAAAAACCTCGTGACGGTCGAGCGCTTCCGAGGGAGAGGATACGCCGGGCGGCTCATAAAGTACCTTGCGGACAACTACAAGCCGAGGTACCGCAAAATGTTCGTCGGCACGACCGAGAACAACATCCCGTTCTACGTGAAGCACGGCTTTGACCGCTACGAAAGGACCATCAAAAACTTCTTTACCGAGAATTACGACGGGGAGATATTCGACGGCGAGCTGAAATGCGAGGATCTGTACTGCTATTCAAAAAAGCTGTCGTAGAAAAAATACGTTGCAAAAGGCGGCGGATATCCGCCGCCTTTTGCTTTGCTTTCACGCTGGGACGCCTTGCGTGACCGAGGCAGCGCCGTCTCAGTCCTCCCGCCGGTACTCGTAAAACAGAATGACCGCGCCGAGAACTATTGCAAAGACGCTGACAAACAGCGGCATCCAAAGCCACGTCTGTGTCAGCGCGGTGCCGAACCTCCCGAGCTCGGTTTGCCAATAGGTGAGGCGCTCGGCGACATACCCCGCGCCGAAAAGCGTACAGACGACGCCGAGCAGTCCGGCGGCGAGGATAAATATCCCGAAGCCTATCCGGAAGCGCCGCCGCCTCTCGCGGACGGCGCGGTCGGGTCCGTCCGGGGAGATTTCCTCCGGGGAGCCGAAGCCCTTGCCGGACGGCGGCGGCGCGTCCGGCTCGGTGAGCTCGTCGAACAGCAGGTAGTCGGTCGAGACACGGAAGAGCCGCGCGAGCGCGACGACTCTCCCGGTGTCCGGCGTGGCCTCGCCCCTTTCACTCAGTTAAGGATATAAACGTGCATTTTTCGTCCGTCAGTCTATTTTGCCGACGAAACGGTAGTAAAT
>CANPWY010000131.1 GCA_947585215.1 uncultured Clostridia bacterium | reverse complement strand
TACGTCATATTGCAGAACCGCACAGCCGGGGCAGCAGCGGCGCCCTGTACCTTCAATCCGCTACAGTTGGGGTGATGACCGGCCCCGGGCGGCGTCTGCCGGTGACAGCCCCGGTACGGGGGTGTTGAGGATACGGTCCCGCGCAATCGGAGCCTGCGAACCATGTCAGGCGGGGAACCGAGCAGCATTAAGCAGTGTCTTCCGATGTGCCGCGGGGCAGCCGTGTCTGAGTCTCTTTGCCGGAAAGCGGGCGGCAGGCACGCACAAAGCCGGTCGTGCGGTTCTGCAATGTGACGTTTTTATAAAAGGGGTCGCAGGAGCTATGGCGAGAGCGCTCTACCGCAAGTGGCGGCCGATGACCTTTTCGGACGTTGTGGGTCAGCCGCAGGTCACCGAAACACTCAAAAAGCAGATAGCGGGCGGGAGACTTTCCCACGCGTACCTTTTCACCGGCACGCGCGGGACGGGCAAGACCACCTGCGCAAAAATCCTCGCGAAGGCCGCGAACTGCCTCAATCCGCACGACGGCGAGCCGTGCAACGAGTGCGCCGCCTGCCGCGCGATAAACGAGGGCTCCGCCGTCGACGTGAGCGAGATCGACGCCGCCTCCAACTCCGGCGTCGACAACATCCGCGCCATACGCGACCAGGCGGCATACGTCCCGGTCGAGCTGAAGTACAGGGTGTACATCATCGACGAGTGTCACATGCTCTCCGCCGGGGCGTGGAACGCGCTCCTCAAGACGCTTGAGGAGCCGCCGGAGCACGTCCTCTTCATCCTCGCCACGACCGAGCTCAACAAGATACCCCCGACGATACTCTCGCGCTGCCAGCGCTACGCCTTCCGGCGCGGCACGGTGCGCGACCTCGCTCTGCGCGTCCGCGAGATCGCGGCGGCGGAAAATATAACCCTCACCGAGGATGGCGCGGCGGCCATTGCCCGCCTCGCGGACGGAGCCTTCCGGGACGCCGTGTCGATGCTCGACCAGTGCGCCTCCGCCCGTCCGGACGCCGCGCTCGACGAGGACGCGATATTCGACGAGCTCGGCCTCGCCGGCTCGCAGGACACGCTCGAGGCGGCGGCGGCCGTCGCCGAAGGCGACGCGGCGCGCGCGCTCGGCATACTCGCCTCGCTCTACGACGCCGGAAAGGACATGGCGGCGTTCCTCGGCGAGCTTGCCTCCGTCCTGCGCGACGCGCTCATACTTGTTACTACGAAGTCGCCCGCCCTTCTCTCCGGGCGGTACCCCGCAAAGTCGCTCGATGCGCTCGGCCTCCCCGCCGGGACGCTCAGCGCGATGCTCGAGGATATATCCGACGCGCAGGCGCGCTCCGCGCGCTCGTCGTCGGCGCGGCTTGAGGCGGAGCTGTGCCTCGTGCGGCTCGCGACTCGGGCGGCGGGAGCTTTTGCCCCGTCCGACGACGCGCCGGCGACACAGACGGCGCGCGGGCGCGCCGTCCGCGCGTCCGCCGCACCCGCAGCGCCGGCCGGGACCGCGTCCGCGCCGACACCGGCGCCGGCGCAGTCAGAGCAGAAAAACACACCCGCACCGCCGCCTCCGACGGGCGGCGCGGATGACACCCCGCCGTGGGAAGCTCCCGCGGCTCCGGCGGTCTCCGAGACTCCCGCGAAAGCCGCGCCGCCCGCCTCGGGCGACGCGTGGGAGGACGTTCCCCCGCCGGACGACAGCTTCGCCCCCGGCGCGCCGGACATGGGTGAGGCTCCGCCGTGGGACGGCGAGCCCACACCGCCGCCGCGCCGCGCGGCGGTTCCCGCCGCAGTTGGATCACATCGCGCGGCGGCTCCCGCCGCCGCGAAGCCCGCGCGCCCGTCCGGCGAGACTGCGGCGGGCTGGTGGCAGGATACACTCATCGCCGTCCGCCCGAAGATACCTATCTCAAACTATATGCAGCTCGCGGCACAGCCGCCCGCCGTGCTCGAGGGTGACACCGTCACGATATACGTCACGAGCTCCTTTGCAAAGCACATCGCGGGCGACGCAAAGGTGCTCGCGGCGGTCGGGCAGGAGGCGAGCCGGATACTCGGAAGGCAGGTCGGCGCGCGCTGTCTGCTCGAGAGCGAGCGGAGCGAGCGGGACGCCATGGACGAGCTACTGAAGCTCCAGACAAAATTCGACAACTTCAAAGTGGAATAGACCGGGAGGACGAAAATATGGCAAGAAAGTTTCCGAATATGCCGAAAAACAGCATGAACGTCATGCAGCAGGCGCAGAAGATGCAGCAGGACATGATAGCCATGCAGGAGGAGCTCGAGGCTCGCGAGTTCTCGGCGACCTCCGGCGGCGGGATGGTCACCGCTACCGTCAACGGCAAGCACCGCCTCACCGCGCTCACGATAGACCCGGAGGCGGTCGACCCGGAGGACGTCGAGATGCTGCAGGACATGATAATCGCCGCCGTCGGAGAAGCCATGCGCAAGGCGGATGAGACCGCCGAGAGTGAGATGAGCAAAATAACCGGCGGGCTGAACCTTCCCGGGCTGTTCTGATGCCTAATTCGTTTTTTCCCGCGCCGGTCGAGAATCTTATCGACCAGTTTGCGCGTCTGCCCGGCGTGGGCAGAAAGACGGCGCAGCGCCTCGCTTTCCACATCGTCGGCATGTCCGACGAGGAGGCGGAGGCGTTCGCGGCGGCGATAACCGCCGCGAAGAGCCGCGTCACCTTCTGCAAGACCTGCCTCAACCTCTCCGCGGGCGACACCTGTCCGATCTGCTCCTCCCCCACCCGCGACCGCAGTCAGATCTGCGTCGTGAGCGACCCGAAGGACGTCGCGGCCATCGAGCGGACTTCGGAGTACCGGGGACTGTACCACGTTCTGCACGGGGTGATCTCTCCGCTGAATCACGTCTCCCCGGATGACATCCATGTGAAGGAGCTCGTCTCGCGGGTGAGCGCGGGCGGCGTGCAGGAGGTCATACTTGCCACCGACCCGGACACCGAGGGCGAGGCGACGGCGCTGTACATCGCGCGCCTCCTCCGGCCGTTCGGCGTCAGGGTGACGCGCCTCGCCTACGGCATACCGATGGGCGGGCACCTCGAGTTCACCGATGAGCTGACGCTCGGGCGCGCGCTCGAAGGACGAAGAGACATATAAAATTTCGCTGCAAATCGCGGGCGCGGATTTCCGACTTAGTACAATGTTGGGACGTCGGCGCGGAGCGCCGAGGTCTGATGCGCCCTGTAAATGGTCAGATGTGGTATTGGTTTGCGGGCGCATTCTTACCAATTTGCAGCGAAGCCGCCGGACAGAGCGGAGCTCTGCCGGCGGCAAGCGCTCCGCTACGCGCCGAGTTTTCCGCCTGCGGCGGAAAATCGACGCATTCCCACGCGGTCGGTGACCGCGCGGGAACCCTTTTAATTAAAATGCTCGCCGGAAATGAATTCCGGCTCCGCGAAGTTGGCGGCTTCGCCGCCAACTTCAACCGCGCGAACCGGCGCGGATGCTGCAACCAAGCCTTGCAGCGTTTAGCCGCCTGTCATAGACAGGCGGCTAAATAAATTCCAATCGTTTTTTCCGACGGCGTGTACGTCGGAAAAAACACTTCTCGCGGAGCGCGCTTCGAAGCGCCGAAGGCGCGAGGAGCGAAGCGTAGCGCATGCTGTCGGCAAGGCTACGCCTTGTCCGACAGCTTCACTTGAAATTGCGCCTGCGCAATTTCAAGTGAACTTCTCGCGGCGAATTGGTAAGCGAGCGAAGCGAGCGCGATTCGCCGCGAAAGTCTGTCAAAAAGTTCGTAAGAACTTTTTGACAGACGCAAAAAAACGCCGGAGGGTATACCCTCCGGTGTTTTATACTTGATGTTATTCTTTGTCGCTCTTTGTCGACGCGCCGCCGCTCTCGCGTTCCGCGCGCTCGAGCAGTTTCAAATCCTTCTCGGTGAGCGCGAGACGCTCGAACATATCCGGGCGCTTACGCTTCGTGCGGAGGAGCGACTGTCCGCGCCGCCAGTCCGCGACCTTCGCGTGGTCGCCGGAGAGCAGTATCGGCGGGACGCTCCTGCCGTGCCACTCCTCCGGGCGGGAGTACTGCGGGTACTCGAGCGTACCGTCCCAGTGGCTCTCGCCGGTGAAGCTCTCCTCGCTCGCAAGCACGCCCGGCGTGAGCCGCGCCACCGCGTCACAGACGGCGAGGGCAGGGATTTCCCCGCCGGTGAGGACGAAGTCGCCGAGCGATATTTCCTCGTCGACACACTCCTCGATGAAGCGCTCGTCCACGCCCTCGTAGTGACCGCAGACTATCGCAAGCCTGCCGAGCCCCGCGAGGCGCTTTGCCGTCTCCTGCGTGAAGGGCTTTCCCTGCGGCGACATGTAGACGGTGTAGACCTCCCCCGGCGCCATATCGCGCACGGCGCTCAGGCAGTTGTAGAGCGGGTCGGCCTGCATGACCATACCCATTCCGCCGCCGTAGGGGTAGTCGTCCACCTGCATCTGCTTGTTCTTCGTGTAGTCGCGGATATTGTGGCACTTTATGAGCAGATACCCTCTGTCCTGCGCGCGGCCGAGTATGGATTCGTTTGTCATGCGCTCCATCGTCTCGGGAAAGAGCGTGAGTATGTCTATACGCATACTACTCCTCCATGCCGTCTATTATATCGACCTCGACGTATCCGCCCTCGATGTCGGTATTCTTTATAAACTCGTCGACGGCGGGGATGAGCCAGCGCTTCCCGCCGCCCTCCACGACGTAGACGTTGTTCGCGGGCATGGTCATAATGTCCTTTATTCTGCCGAGCGCGCCGCGCGTGCGGTCGCGCACCTCAAGGCCTATGAGGTCGGCGATAAAGTACCGTCCCTCGCCCGCCGAGACGTCCTCCCGCGCGACGAGGACGGTCTTGCCTTTGAAGCGCTGTGCCTCGTCTAGCGTCGTCACGCCCTCGAGCGTCACGAGCAGTTGCCCCTTATGAGCGGAGGCGGCGAGCACCTTGTACTGCTCCCCGCCTATAAAAAGTCTCTTCACATCGAGCAGGAACCCGACGGAGTCGCACCAGACCTCAACGCGCATGGCGCCGCGTACGCCGTGCGTCGCGACGACCTTGCCCGCCTCCAGGAACTTCGTCATTATTCCTTGTCGATTATGTCTACCACGACGCGCTTCGAGCCGGCGGCGGCCTTGATGATGGCGCGGATCTCCTTGGAGGTGCGCCCCTGCCGGCCGATTATCTTGCCCATGTCGGAGGGCGCGACGCGCAGCTCGAGCTTCGTGCCGTTCTCCTCCTCCACTTCGGTGACCTCTACCTCGTCGGGGTTGTCGACCATGCTCTTTGCGATGTATTCAAGAAGCTCCTTCATAGCTTAGAGAATACCCGCGTTCTTCATCAGACGGCGGACGGTATCCGTCGGCTG
>CANPWY010000130.1 GCA_947585215.1 uncultured Clostridia bacterium | reverse complement strand
GTCCCTCGCACGAGAAAAGCACCGCGAGCATCAGCTTCGTGCGCTCGCCGTTCGAGAGCGTGTAGTAGCCGCGCGGCAGGATGTCGTCCGCGTCCGCGCCGAGGCCGTGAAGCTCGCGGCGGAGCCGCCACTCTTCGAGGTCGGGACGTGCAAGATACGCCGCGTCGAGCGAGGTCACGCCCTCCGGCGGCTCGGGATACGGAAAGTAGTCCGCGCCGCCCGCGAGACCGATAATTCTCCCCGAGCCCTCCAGCTCGCCCGCGAGCAGTCGCATTAGCGTCGTCTTGCCGCGTCCGTTGCGGCCTATGAGACCCAACCTCCACGACGTGTCGGCACGAAAGGAGAGTCCGTCGAACACCGGCTCAGCCGAGCCGGGATATGTGAATGAAAGGTTTTGTACTTCTATTATCATCGTGACCTCCGAGTAAAAGTTGTAAAAACAAATTGAGACGCGGAAAATCCGCGTCTCAAACACATCTCGATATACTATGCCGGTACGACACGCCCGGTAAGCAAAGATGTACGCCGATTTCCCGTGCGGCTCCGCCCGGGCGCGCCGCGCCCGCAGAAAGCCGCAAAACATAAGTTTTACCGGGAGATCCTGTACATCCTTTCACCCTTCTCGAATTATTTCGCGCCGGCGAGGCTCCGAGCCTCCCGACCCACAGACATCATAACACGGCAAGCGGCGATTGTCAAGGATGCGCCGTCAACATATACCGCAAACAAGGAACCGTGCCTCAGATGAGGCACGGTTCCTTGTCTGTTCGTCAAAAAGCCTCGCAGAGTTTCGCCGCGTAATCGGCGAAATAAATTCCAATTGGTAAATTTCGGCGGCGTGTACGGCGAAATTTACACCTCTCGCGGAGCGTGCGTCGATTTTCCGCCGAAGGCGGAAAACTCGGCGCGTAGCAGAGCGTTTGCCGTCGGCAGAGCTCTGCTCTGTCTGACGGCTTCGCTGCAAATTGGTAAGGGCGCGGATTTCATCCGCGCCCTTACCAATTTGCAGCGAATTATTACTCCGCTTTGAACTCAATGAACCTCTTCCCGCTGTACGTGAGCTTGCCGCGCTTGCCCTCCGGCCAGGTGCGGCAGTCGCCGGAGACAGAGAAGCGCAGCTCCTCGCCGTTCTCGCCGCTCTCAAAGCAGAGTATGTGGTTCTCGAGCGCTATCGACGCGCCCTCCTTTGCCATCCTCGCGCGGTCGGTGGCGGCGGTGTTCACGACCGAGCCCGCCTCGTGGAGGAACACCGCGTCGACGGTCGTCGGCTTGCCGAACCGGCGCGCGAGCCTCGTCCCTGTGTATATCAGGAGCGCCGCGAGTATCAGCACGCAGGCCGCTATCCCGACCCGCGTTCCCGCGCCGCCGGTGGCGGCGGTCATCAATATTCCGAATCCTTTTAACATAGTGTAGAACTCCTTTCGTAATGTACGTTACTTATAACAGCCGCCTGGGCGGGACGTTCCGACTTTACTTCGCGGCAAAGCTCATAAAGCGCTTGCCGCTGTATGTAAGGCTGCCCTCGCATCCGCTGTCAAGGCCGCGGCAGGTCTCTCCGTCCACAAAGAACTTCAGGACCTTGCCGTCCCCGTCGCGGAAGGAGACGAAGTGGTTCTCCACGACGACGTTGTTTCCGCCGGTCGCTGCCATCTCGTGCCGTCCGCGTTCACTTATCGGCACCTTGCCCTTTACGACCACACGCTCGAGAAAGACGGCCGGGACGGTCACGCTTCTCCTCGGCGAGTCGAGAATGAACCGCCTTACGAAACGGTAGATGACATACGCGGCAAATGCGATAAATATAGCTCCGATAGTCGCTATTCCTATCCACATACCGGCGTCTTCTATGGTCACTGCGTATACTGCGCCCTTCATATATATCACGCCTCTTTCGTTGTATCCGTCCGGCGGCGCGATCCGCCGCGAATGTTTAGTTCGCCTCGAACCCTATGAACTGGCCGCCGTTGTAGGTGAGTTTGCCCTCCGAGCCCTCGCGCCAGTCATGGGCGACGTCGGTATCCACCGCGAAGCGGAGCGTCTTCCCGTCCTCACTGCGGAAGGTGAGCAGGCGGTGCTCCAGCGCAACGGCGGTGGAATTCGTCACAACGCGCACGTTGTTTATAACGTTTACCCTGCCGCGTATATAAGAGCAGGTTTCAAACGTCGCGGGTACCGTCCTGCCCATCTTGAGCCTTGTGCGGAGCTTCTTTATAAGGAACCACACGATCGCGCCCCCTATCACCGCAACGCCCGCAATAAAAAGCCCCATGAGCAAGACGCCGTGTGCGGTCCAGTTGACATATTTCGGCATATTTTCGCACCTCTTTTACTGTATCCGTCAGATGTCGCAATCCGCCGCGAACGTTTAGTTCGCCTCGAAGCCTATGAACTGGCCGCCGTTGTAGGTGAGCCTGCCCTCCGCGCCCTCGCGCCAATCGTGGGCGACGTCGGTATCCACCGCGAAGCGGAGCGTCTTCCCGTCCTCACTGCGGAAGGTGAGCAGGCGGTGCTCCAGAGCGACGGCAACGGCGTTGCCTGCGACGCGTCCCTTGTCCGCGAGGTTTGCCCTGCCGCGCACATAGCTGCTCGACTCAAACGTCGCGGGCACGGTCTTTCCTATGCCGTTTTCCAGACGGTACTTCTTTACAAAGTGCCACACAGCCGCCGCGATTATCACCACTACCGAAAGTATGAGCAGTACCTCGGCCGCTACGGCCGCAACGACACGGTAGGTCTCCTCCGGGTCTGCGCTCATTAGCAGGTGTATCATTTCGACAGCTCCTCTCCGAAAGTGTTATGGTGGTAACTCTATTGTGAGTATACATCCGTGCCGCATATTTGTCAATACTGTAGTAAAAAAATTTTACTATATTTTAAGCAATATATTTTCCGCTGCGCATTTTGCTTCTTCTCTGCCTCCGCGCGTGGACGCTCCGCCGCTTGGTTTTCGGACGCAAGGCGTGAAAAAATCCCCGGCGGAGCTTTCCGCCGGGGATCGTACTGCGATTTTTGCATTTTTGTGCCGTTCTGCGGGTCTTACAGGTTGTTAATGTCGTAGACGAGGCTCTGCACCAGTCCGTAGCTCACGACGCGCGCGTTCGGGAAGCGCTCCGCGAGCATCGGGTTCTCGTCGCCCGCCATCTCGCCGGAGAGCACCATGTCGCTGAGCTCGCGCAGGTGCGTGATGTATGCTCCGTTCAGCTGGACTGCGGACTGCGAGCGATGCCCGGGGTAAATCACAAGTCCGCGCAGGTCTGCTATCTCCTCCTCGAGGCGCTTCACCCCGTCGCGGAAGACGTGCAGCGGCTCCGAGTGGTCGAGCTGGAGCCAGATGTGCCCCGAACCGACCGTGTCGCCGGAGAACATCTGCCTCCGCTCGCGGTCGAGGAACAGCACGCTGCCCGGAGTGTGGCCGGGGAGCGCTATCGTCTCGAGCTTCCGCCCGCCGAGGTCGAAGGTCATGCCCTCCTCGAGCGGCTTGAATATATCCGGGGAGTAGTTTGCGCCGAACATCCCGACGAGCGGGAGATCCTTCGGCGAGAGGTAGATGTCGCACCCCGCGTCGATGAACTCCTTCAGCTCCGCGCCGACGTGGTCGCCGTGGCCGTGGGTGTGCAGAACGTCCACCGGAAGCGAGGTCTTCTCGCGGACTATGTCGTAGAGGCGGCGGTCGCCCCGGCTCATCAGCGAATCTATGAGCACGGCGCGCTCCGAGCCTATGACGAGGTAACAGTCGACGTCCTGCCCCGCGCCCTTCTCGTTTATCTGCCATATATCGGGCGCGACCGCGCCCACCGTGAATCTGACTTGCGTCTCCATATTTTCTCCTCCCGATATGCCGTATAAAATGACCGAACTTGCAGTTCTCTTGTTTGCCCTTCAACTTCACCTATAATATATCCCGCCGCGCGAAAAATGTCAATAAACGCGCGCAAAAAAGTGTACCGCGGCTATACATTTGCTTTGCCGTCACAGACCGGGGTCGATGACAAACTCCCGCCCCGCGAGGTAGTCAAACGGCGAACCGTCCGTCTCCCACGCGAAGCGCAGGCGGTAGGCGACTAGGCGCTGGCCCGCGCTCTCGCCGCGCCCGAGCGAGCCGTACTTCCCGTCCCCGACGAGCGGGCACCCCGCCGCCGCCATCTGCGCGCGGATCTGGTGCGTACGGCCGGTGACGAGGCGGCACTCGACAAGTGAGACGTCCCCGCGCCGCTCGAGCGTCCTGTATATCGTCTTGGCGTAGAGCGCGCCGGGGCGCGGCGCGTCGTACACGCGGACGGTCTTCCGCTCGCGGTCGCGGAGGATATATCCCTCGAGCACTCCCGCCGGAGGGCGCGGCGTGCCCTTCGTAAGGCAGACGTAGGTTTTTTCGACCTCGCGGCTACGTATCTTCTCCTCGATGTATCTGAGCGCCTCGGCGGTCTTTGCCGCGACGACGAGGCCGCGCGTGTTGCGGTCTATCCTGTGGCAGAGCGACGGTGCAAACGTCGCCTCCGCCGTGGGGTCGTACTCGCCCTTCGCATACAGGTACGCCTGTATATGCGTGAGGAGGGTGTTCACCTTCTCGCGCTCGTCCGGGTGGGAGAGGAGCCCCGCCGGCTTCGAGACGACGAGGATGTTCGCGTCCTCGTAGACGACGTCGAGCACGAGGGTCTTTATCAGGCGGAACGCCTCGTCCTCCCTCGGCGCCTCGAAGAACTCGTCGCGGATGTAGAGCGAGAGGACGTCGCCCGCCTCGACGCGCGCGTCCCGCCCCGCGCGGACGCCGTTTATCCGCACGCGCTTCTCGCGGAGCCACTTCTGTATCGTCGCCTCCGGCACGTGCGGAAACGCCTTCCGCAGAAAGCGGTCGAGCCGCTGTCCGCCGTCGTTTTTGCCTATTTGGAGCTCGCGCACGCCCTATTCCCCCTTTCTCCGGGTATCACAATATATATTGTACCGTCCCGCGGCGGGTCTGCGAGAAAAAATTGCCGGGAATGTGTTGACAAAATTCCTGTTTGCAGTTATAATATTCGCTGTACCGCCGCGTGGAGGTGTTGTCATGAAGCTGGAGCTCGCCGGTATCATCGAGAAACCGGGCGGCTCGGTTTCGTTTGATTATACCATGGATTGCAGCGATTTGGAAGTCAATTTTGTGTTTCCCTTCCCCCGGCCGGTGAGAGTCTGCGGAGAAGTGCGAAACGACGCGGGCATCCTCACGCTCGAGTGCGACGTCACGGGCGAGATGGAGTTTGACTGCTTCCGCTGTGCAGAGCACACCGTGCGGGAATACTTCCTCCCGGTCGACGCTACCGTCGTCACCGAGGTTGCAAATCCCGACGACCTCGAGACCTCCGACCTCCTCGTCACCGACGCGGACGGCGCGGT
>CANPWY010000129.1 GCA_947585215.1 uncultured Clostridia bacterium | reverse complement strand
GACGACCGCGCCGTCGAGGAGAGCATAAAGATGTTCTCGAGCGACCTGCCCGGCCACCTCTCGGACGACGAGCTCCGAAACTTCAAGTACCGCTTCGTCGCGTCGATAGCGCTCGCGAGCCGCGCCGCGATAAGCGGCGGGCTCGACTCGGAACGCGCGCTCAACATCAGCGACCTCTTTATCCAGCGCATGGATCGGCTTGTCTCCGTCGAGGACGTCAAGGCACTGCACGCCGAGATGTTCGCGTTCTACGTCGGCGAGATGAAGGCGCTCGGCAAGAAGAACGTCTTCTCCAAGCCGGTGACCGTCTGCATCGACTACATCTACAACCACCTCCACGAGCCGATACGCGTCGCCGACCTCGCGGCGCTCGTCGGGCTCAACGAAAGCTATCTCTCCACGCTTTTCAAGAAGGAGACCGGGAGGACCATCTCCGACTACGTCCTCTCGAAGCGGCTCGAGGCGGCGGAGAATATGCTGAAGTTTTCAAACTTCCCCTATGCGGAGATAGGCGCGATACTTGCCTTCAGCTCGCAGAGCCACTTCATCCGCACCTTCAAGAAGGCCACCGGCCTCACCCCGCGCGAGTACCGCAACAAGTACTTCGTCGCGACGCCGCCGGACGACCCCTCGCGCGAGTTCATACCGAAATAAGCGGAATCGGAGGTATACAGCATGAAGACCATACTTGTCACGGCGTTCGAGCCGTTCGGCGGGGACGCCGTGAACGCGTCCGAGGCAGCGGTGTCCGCTCTCCCGGAGAGTGTCGGCGGCGTCGAGGTAAGGAAGCGGCTGCTCCCCGTCGCGTTCGGACGCGCGGCGGAGACGGCCATAGCCGAGGCCGCAAACGTCGGCGCGGACGCCATCCTCTCGATAGGCCAGGCGGCGGGGAGGACGGCGGTCACGCCGGAGACCGTCGCGATAAATCTTCAATACGCCGGGATACCGGATAACGACGGAGCGCTCCCGCGCGACCTCCCGATAGACCCGGAGGGACGCGAGGCGTTCTTCTCAACCCTGCCCGCAAGAAAGATGGCGGAGGCGATCTCCGCCGGAGGCGTCCGCGCCGCCGTCTCCTACTCCGCCGGGACGTACGTCTGCAACGATTTGTTCTACCGTCTGTCCGCAAGATTTTACGGCAGCGGCGTGCGCGTGGGGTTCATACACGTCCCGTCGGCGGAGACGCTCGCCACGAGGGACGCGTCGGCGGCAGTCCTGCGCGCCATAGAAGCAATTCTGTGACCGAGCCCGCGCCGCAAAGATACCGAAAATTCGTACTACAAATCAAATGAACGTGCAATAACCTCCGCGCTCGGTGAGGTATCATATAGTCATGGCAAGGGAGACCGAGCCGAAAAGATACAACGGAGGGCAAAGAGATGTATACGGACCGCAAGACCGGAGACAGCAGAATGGACAGGGCGATGGAGATGCTCTCCTTCTTCTACTGCGGCGAAAAGAATACGCGCGGCGAGCGCCGCGAGGACGTCCGCCGTCCGCGCGGCCGCCGCTCCGGCCGCAGAGCCGCCTAAAGGCGGCGCGTCCGCGCGGAGGTATAGACGATGGACAAAAGACTCATCGAGGGAAGGATACCGAGGCTCCTCTTCTCGCTTGCGATGCCGGCGATATGCGCACAGCTCATAACACTCGTGTACAACCTCGTCGACAGGATATACATCGGACGTCTGCCGGACGGCGCGCCGATAATGGCGGCGATAGGCGTCTGCGCGCCGGTGGTGACGGTCATTCAGGCGTTCACCGGAATGTTCGGGCGGGGCGGCTCGCCGCTCGCCGCCATTCAGATGGGGAGAGGCGACCACGGCCGCGCCGAGCGGTACCTCGGCGCGAGCCTCACGATGCTCGCCGCGACGTCGGTGCTGATAACTGCGGGAGTGCTCGCGTTCAAGCGTCCGTTGCTGCTCCTCTTCGGCGCGAGCGATGAGACTTTGGTGTTTGCCGAGAACTACATCGGCATATACATCCTCGGCACGCTCTTCATGCAGGTGACGGTCGGGCTGAACTACTACATAACGACGCAGGGCTTTGCCGGAACCGCGATGCTCACGACGGCGCTCGGCGGCGTCCTGAACATAATCCTCGACCCGATATTCATATTTTTACTGCACATGAACGAGCGCGGCGCGGCGCTCGCGACGGTGATAAGTCAGGGCGTGTCGTTTGTGTGGGTGCTCTGCTTCATGTTCGGGAAGAAGAACCGGCTCCGCATCCGCCCGGCAAACCTCCTGCCGGGGCTTCGGACACTGAAGGACATAATAGTGCTCGGCTCGGCGCCGTTCTTCATGAACGCGTCGGAGGGACTGCTCACGATATGCTTCAACCGTCAGGCGCTGCACTACGGCGGCTATGTCGCGGTGAGCGCGCTCACGATATGCTTCTCGATATTCGAGTTCATGCTTATGCCGGTGGAGGGCGTGGCGCAAGGGTCACAGCCGATAATCGGCCACAACTACGGCGCGGGGCGCACCGACAGGGTGCGCGAGACGATACGCCTCGCCTCCGCCGTGACGCTCGGCTTCACGATGCTGGCGACGACGGTGGTGATGCTCTTCCCGGAGGCGTTCATCCGAATCTTCAACGACGACCCGGAGCTCGTCTCGCTCGGCGGAAGGATGCTCCGCATATACGTCGGCGGACTGTTCGTGCTCGGGCTCAACTCCACCTGTCAGCAGACCTACAACTCGCTCGGCGAGGGCGGCAGGGCGTTCTTCTTCGCGTTCTTCCGCAAGATGGTACTGCTTATCCCACTGCTCTACATCCTTCCGGCGGTGACGCCGTGGGGACTGATGTCGGTAGTGCTCGCGGAGCCGGTGAGCGACCTCGTGACCACGGCGGTGAACACGACCTACTTCTTCGGACGGTTTATGAAAAAGAAGCTGGCGTAAAATGCCGCACAACATCGGAGCCGCCGGATTTGGCGGCTCCGATGTTTATTTTCCCGGCGCGTTTTGCCGCAAAGCAGCCGTTACTCAAAGCGCAGCCGTATCTGCACGGTGCCGCTCGCGCCCGAGCCGTCCGCATTCTCGGCGACTGTCATGGAGAGCGTGTACTCATCCCCGTGCTCGCAGTTGAGAAGCTTCAGCTGTACGGGGATCAGCTTCCCGTTGTACGGCATATCCATTCTCTCGTGGTAGAGGCACCACACGTCATATATCCGTTCAATATCGTGAAAACTGCCCGTGTCTATGACGGCGGCCGTGTGGCTTGCCTCGTGCTTCACCGGGGTCAGCTTTATCGAAGACGTTTGCACGTATTTCAGGTTTGAGTCTGCATAGAACCCGAGACTTAAATCTATTTCGGGAGAGAAGCCGGAGGGCGACGGTGTGTGCCCTTCCATATACGAATAGAGGAGGCTTATGTCGTCCGAACCGATGTCCGCCCCGGACACGGTAAAGTCAAAGCTGACGGAATACTGAACATCCGCAGTGTAACCGTTGAGCGTCCGATAATAGTCGGTGTAGGTGTAGGTCGGGTCAGCGGCCGGGAAAAAGTTTCTCGCAAACAGATGTATGCGATACTCTCCCGGCTCGAAAATCTGCAGGCGCAGCGTAAAGACATTCGCGGCGGCGTCTTCGGTGTTCTCCGGGGATACCAGATACCTCATGGGAGAGTCCGGCACGGAGGTGGCGGTATCAACGGTGTCACGCACATCGCAGACTTCCTGCCAGCCGTCCGCCTCCTTCTTTTCGACATACCCCCAGCGGCCGTCCTCGCTCCTTACTCCGTCGCTCCACCTGAAATCCCCGAGCGTGTACAGGCTGTCGTCCGCGGAGCAGAGCTCCAGGTGCATCACCGCTCCGGCGGTCTCGCCGAAGCTAGACCCCGTCCCCAGCAGTTCCGCACGGAACAGCTCCGCGCCGTCGCCTTGAAGTTCAACCGCTGTCGGCGAGGCGAGACAAACGATTGCGGTGTCCCCGCCCCGATGTGTGAAGATAAGGATGCAGCAGACCGCAAGCAGAACGGCGAGAACTGCTGTTGCACAGACGATGATTTTACGGCTTTTCTTTGATTTGATGTTCATTTCCATACCTCCTTTGGTCGGCTTACACCGGTTTCATCTGTATATGTCCGGATACCGCAAAATCGGGACAGCTTTTTTGAAAATTTTTTCGCGTTGTGTTTTGTCCCCTTCTCGCACGGGAAGAAAGGCGAAATTGCCCGCTTTACCCCGAAGCGTATTTGTGCTATAATAATCGCGAAGCCTTTCGGCGCGAAATGTGCTCGGGCAATGAATTGCCCTGCGCACCCTTTCGCGCCGAGGCCGTCGGACAGGGCAAAGCCCTGCCGACGGCGTGCGCCCGGCTTTGGTCCGCGCTTCGCTTGAAACGCGCCGGGCGAGAGGCGTAAATTTCGCCGTACATGCCACCGAAATTTACGATTAGACTTTATTCGCCGCTAAGGCACCTTTCGATGAGCAGAAAGTCGGGCATTCGGCGCTTTGCGCCGAATGCTGATGCAACCGGTAGAAAGCTCCGGTGCGTAACACGTTGAAGGGCGTATTCTTTGCGAGGCGTTTGACGATCGGTATCATATCGCTCCGCGATATGATGTAATAGTCGCTTCGCGACTATTACCTTTGATTTAATGCCGTTTTGCTCCCGCCCTTCGGTCGGAACCGCAAAACATGGCATATTACCTCATATCGCTCCGCGATATGAGGTCATGATCGCGAAGCGGCTATTATCTTTGATTCAACGCTGTTTTCCCGCCATTTGGGCGGGACACGGAACACGGTGCATTTTCGATACAAACAACCACCGGGAAGGAGGTATACGTCATGGCCGACATCGTTATAAGCCCTGAGGCCGCGGAGCGGCTGATACGCTCGCGGGACGCGAAGGCCGCCCTCTACTACCTGTACCTTCTCTCGGGCGGCGGAGCCGGGGCGGACGACACCGCCGCCGCGCTCGGTTGGAGCGAGGCGGAGACGCTTTCGGCGCAGGCGAGCCTCTCGGCGGCGGGACTGCTCCCGTCCCCCGCGATAGAGACGGCGGAGAGCCCCGCGCCCGCCTACTCGGCGGGGGACATCACGGCGCACCTCGAGGGCGACCCCGCCTTCGCCGCGCTGATAAACTACGTACAGACACGCCTCGCGAGGACGCTTTCGACCGCGGACACGGCAAAGCTCCTCGGGATATACGACCACCTCGGTATGCCGGCGGGCGAGCTGATGCTGCTTGTCAGCTACTGCGCCGGGCGCGAGCGCGAGCGGAAGGGCGAGGCGGCGCGCCTCGGCATGTGGACCGTCGAGCGCGAGGCGCACCGTTGGCTCCGCGACGGGATAGACACCGAGGAGAAGGCCGAAAATTACCTCCGCGCACTCGAACAGCGCTCGGCGGCGGTGTCGCG
>CANPWY010000128.1 GCA_947585215.1 uncultured Clostridia bacterium | reverse complement strand
GGGCTAAAGGAACGGCTGATCTATGTTGCGGTTGATAAAGGGAGCTATACGCTGGTTGCGTTTATGGACAATACCATTATGCAGGGCGGCATGACAACTCTGTTCCGTTACACCCTGATTTTCGGCGGTATCGCAATTGTTCTGTTATTCTTTGTCGCAATTTTCCTTGCGAACCGAATTGTCCGTCCGCTGGAAGAGAGCTATCAGAAGCAGAAGCAGTTTGTTTCCGATGCGGGCCACGAATTGAAGACGCCGGTTTCAGTTGTCAGCGCAAATGCGGAAATGCTCCGGCGGGAAATTGGGGAGAATCGGTGGCTGAACAATATCCAATATGAAAATGCCCGGATGGGCGCTCTCGTCACGCAGCTTTTGGAGCTGGCGAGGACGGAGAACGTCACGCCTGAAATGACAAACGTGGATTTAGGCAGGGTCGTCATGGGAGAAGCACTTCCGTTTGAAACGGTCCTGTTTGAGAACGGCCTGAAGCTGCAATGCGATGTGGCCGAAAACCTGTACGTTCTAGGAAACGCTGCACAGCTGAGCCAGCTGGCTTCCATTTTGCTGGATAACGCGGTTCGTCACAGCATAGCGGGCGGAACCGTTAATATCAATCTTCACAAAGAAAAACTGCATGCAGTATTTTCGGTCAGCAATGAGGGAACGCCGATTCCTTTAGAACAGCAAAAGCATCTTTTTGACCGCTTCTACCGCGCGGATGAAGCGCGTACCGGAGGAGACAACCGGTATGGACTGGGCCTTGCCATTGCGAAAGCGATCGTTACCGCCCATCATGGGCATATTTCGGTTTCCTGCCATGATGGGATCATTGTATTTACAGCCGTCATTCCCGCCGTATGAAATTTTTGTGACTTCAATTTTTCTTCAATCTTCCGTCGCTATCATAACTTCGTTGCGGGACAGGAGAATTTGATGGCGCAGAATGCAACAGTACATGCAAAGGAGAAGAACGCGATGGACTTCCGGCATGAATGGAAGATAGAGATCAATACGGCCGACCTTCTGGCGCTGCGCAGCCGGCTGCGGGTGCTTATGGCGCCGGATGAACACGCCGTGAATGGGCGATACCGGATACGCAGCCTTTACTTTGACACGCCGACGGACCGGGCACTTCAGGAAAAAATCGACGGTGTGAACCGGAGGGAGAAATTCCGCATCCGCTATTATAACGGCGACACGGGACTTGTGAACTTGGAGAAAAAAAGCAAGCTGAACGGCTTATGCAATAAACAGACCGTGCAGATAACGACCGCGCAGGCACAGGCGATTGCCGAGGGCAACATCCCGCAAACCGGGCAGGACGCACCGCCGCTCTTGCAGGAGCTCCGCTGCAAAATGAAAACCGAGGGCCTTCGACCAAAGGTTGTGGTAGATTACATACGGGAGCCGTTCGTTTACGGGCCGGGCAATGTCCGGGTCACTTTCGACTATGGAATCCGCACCGGTCTGAGGTGTACGGATTTTCTAAATGCAGATCTTGTGACGGTTCCGGCAGGGGATGCGCCAATTTTGATGGAAGTGAAGTGGAACGCCTTTCTCCCGGACGTTATCCGGGATGCCGTTCAGATGACCGGGCGCAGGGCGTCTGCCTTTTCAAAATACGCTCAGAGCCGTATTTACGGTTGAAAAATGCAGAAGGGAGTCATAGCGATGACATTCAATGATATTTTCAAATCCAGCTTTTTGGAGAACATTTCCAGCGTAAGCATACTAGATATGGCGCTTGCCTTAATTTTGGCATTCGGCATCGGTATCTTCATTTTCCTTATCTATAAAAAGACCTATAACGGCGTGATGTACTCGTCCTCTTTCGGCGTAACGCTGATTGCGCTCACCATGATCACAACGGTCGTGATCCTCGCCGTCACCTCGAATGTAGTGCTTTCCCTCGGTATGGTCGGCGCGCTGTCCATCGTCCGTTTCCGAACGGCGATCAAAGAACCGCTGGATATCGCGTTCCTGTTTTGGTCGATTGCCGTGGGTATCGTTCTCGCGGCGGGCATGATTCCGCTGGCGGTGATCGGCAGCGTCATCATCGGTCTTATTCTGCTGGTGTTTGTCAATCGGAAGTCCCACAGCAACCCCTATGTTGTGGTGCTGCAATGCGCAAACCATGAAAGCGAGCAGGCGGCAAAGGCATATCTTGAGGAGCGAACCAGCCGCTGTGTCGTGAAAAGCAAAACGGCGCAGAAAGGCGGCATTGAGCTGAATCTGGAAATACGTCTGAAGGATGATAATACGGACTTTATCAACGAGCTTTCCGAAATGAGCGGCGTATCCAGCGCCGTACTCGTAAGCTTTAACGGGGAGTACATGGGATAAGGAGAAGCCTTATGTCGAAGCATAAACATATTGATGCGATCTGTATCGGGATCACCGTGTTTACCCTGCTGCTGACGCTCCTGTTTATGAACGGAAAATCGCTCGGGATCACAGCCGTTGCAAGCGAAGAAAACAGCGATGACATGTTTACGGCAAACGATTTGGACGCCGCATGGGATACTGCAGGCGCGACGCAGATCACTCTTTCGGACGAAGGCAGCACGGTGAGAGGCAACGGCGCTTACGTCTATAACGGCGACATCCATATCGTCTATGCGGGAAAATATGTGCTTTCCGGCACACTTTCCGATGGCTCGGTAATCATCGAGGCAGACGGCGACGATAAGATATGGCTGTTGTTGGACGGTGCTTCCGTACATTGTGAGGACGGCGCGGCCATCCGCGTGGAACAGGCGGGCAAGGTATTCATGACATTGCGGGACGGCACCGAAAACACCCTGTCCTCCGGTGCTTCTTACAGTGAGGAAGCGGTTTCTGCCGGAGTGGATGGGACGATCTACTCCCGAGACGACTTGACCATCAACGGAAACGGCTCGCTTCAAGTGACGGCGGAATATCATCATGGGATCGTTTGCAACGATGATTTTGTCATGACAGGCGGTACACTCAACGTAACCGCTCCGCAGGATGCAATCCACGCAAACGACAGCGTGCGACTTAAAGATGCCGATTTGATGCTTTCCGCCGGTGACGACGGGATCACGGCGTCCAATGACGATGAAACTTCCTATATCTACATAGAGTCGGGCAATATCACGATTCCGGCCTGCTATGAGGGGATCGAAGCGGTTCGGATCACCATTGCCGGCGGGACGATCGATATTGACCCCACCGACGATGGGATCAACGCCAACGGATACAGCGGCAGCTCGGTTATCAACATTAGCGGCGGTGATATTACCATCACGGATGAAAACGGTCGGGACGCGGACGGAATCGACTCCAACAAGGATATCTACATCAGCGGCGGGAGACTGTTCGTCAGCGTCAGCGACAACGGCGGAAGCTGTGCCATCGATTATGGCAGCGAATACGGCGGCAAATGTGAAATCAGCGGCGGAACGGTTCTCGCCTGCGGAAGCAGCGGCATGGCGGAAGGATTCGATTCGTCTTCAACGCAGGGCTTTCTGATGCAAACCGCTTCGGCGTCGGCAGGAACGACTGTAACGGTCAAGGACGCCGACGGAAACGAGTTGCTTTCGGAAAAGGTTCCGTGCAGCTTCTCTTCCGTTCTCGTCAGCACGCCGGAAATGAAGATCGGAGATACCTGTACGCTGATCGTCGGAGATACCGAAACGGAAATGACCATTGATAATGCTTCAAACGTCGGCGGCTTCGGCGGCTTTGGCGGCGGAGGAAGAATGCCGGGCGGAAACGGTTTCGGAGGTGGACAGATGCCGGGTCGAGGCGGCTTCGGGCAGAGCGGCGGGACGTTTAACGGCGGTACGGGCGATGAAACCCGGAGCGGCGAAAACGTACAGAATGGAGGCAAGCTGTCGGCGACCACTGCTGTGCCTGATGTTGTTTTGCTGAGCACTGTCGGGGCAGAAAATCAAGACAGAGATGCGACGGATGAAAATGCTCCGTTCGATACGCAAAACGGAAATACGCCTCCGGGTTTCTCCGAAAACGGTGAAGCGGGCGGTATTCAGCCACCTGAGATGACAAACGGTGCGGATAGCAACATGACGCCTCCCGACCTGCCGCAAAACGGAGCAGAGGGCGATAGCCCCTTCGACTTGCCGCAGGGAAATATGCCGGATGCCTCGCAAAATGGTGATGCCGATGATGGAACACAGTCCGGCATTCCGCAAGGCGGATGGAATTTCGGCGGACGCATGGACGGAGGAAATATGCGCACCCCGACAGGGAATATGCCGTGGCAGGAAAATGCTTCACAAGCGGCAGATGCGGGAACTCCGATTTCGGCAGAAACGCTGCTGCTGTTGGGCATTTCGGTAATTGTTCTTCTTGCCGGGTGTATAGTTGCCGCTTGTTATAAGCGGAGAGGATGATGATACGCCCCTGTTGCTCCCCTAAAAAACAGCGGACTGAATAGTGAAATAAACCAAAGCGTCCAAGCGTAACGGCTTGGACGCTTTTTCTTTGCCGTACATCGCGGGCAAAGCACTTGCGGCCTGTCGGCAGTTTGTGTACAAAAAATTCCCCGGCAAAACTGCAGGGGATCGCACAGCGATATATATGACCTTGTCTATTGCCGGAGAGCCCGCGAGCGTCAGAAGACGAGTACGGCTATTGCGACAAACGATGTTTTACAGTAAGAGGGAAAAGAGCTGCTCGATATAACAGCTCCTTATGCGCCTGCATTTTGGCAGACTTGAAGCTCGAACCAGAATGTGCAGTTGTTTTTGCTGTCAACGCCGAATTTAGCTCTATGCGCTGTTAAAATTTCTTTTGCAATAGACAGGCCCAGCCCTGAAACGACGGCTTTGTTCTTCCTGTTCCGTGCGGTGTAGTAGCGATCCCAAATGTAGGGGATGTCATCAACCGCGATACCTTTTCCGTAGTCTGTCACCTCAAACCGCGCAGAGCTATCGGCCACGGTCAGTGACACCTTGATTTTTTTGCTTTCATCCGTGTGACCCACGGCGTTGTCGATGAAATTATAGATGACCCGCTTGATCTGCGCCTCGTCTGCGGATACGGTGATACCGTCTGTAATTTCGCTTTCGATGACATAGCCGTTTTGCTCGCAGAACGGCGCAAATTGCCCTATCACCTCGCGGACAGCACGGCTGAGGTCGATAAAGCCGTACTCTTGCGGCACGCCGTCTGCCTGCATAGCGGAAAAATCCAAAATTTCATTGACCAACGCGGTGAGCCTGTCCGCCTCGCGGGTGATGATGTCCAGATCCGTTTCCCGCTTTTCCGCATCGCTCCACGAAATTTCTTTGACCATCTCCGCATAGCCCTTGATCATGGTGAGGGGCGTCCTCAAATCGTGCGAGACATTGGCGAGAAATTCCCGTTGGGCATTCTGAGCCTTTTCCAAATGCGACGCTGTTTCTCCCAGCGTATCGGATAACTCGTCCAGCTCC
>CANPWY010000127.1 GCA_947585215.1 uncultured Clostridia bacterium | reverse complement strand
AACGCAAAGATATTCCCGGTGCCGCGCACCATCCCGAAGAACATCCGCGAGGATCTTGACCGCTACCTCGCAAAGAAGCCCGCTGAGGCGAAGTAAGCCCTGCCATGCCGGACATCGAGCGGATAGCGCGGAACGAGCGGTACCTGGACGAGGCGGCGGCGGCGGTCTCGGCGCTCCTTGCGGCGCTCGAGGGTTACGAGGCGGCTCTGCCGAAGCTGGCGGCGCTCCGCGAGTACTACCGCACCGACTGGCAGAGCGACTTCCGCGATGACGAGGCGGGGCTTCTCCCGCCGGAGCTCAAGCGCGGAGTGCTGTCCGAGGACGCCGTGTTTGACCTTCTGGCGTCGGACGAGGCCGTCCGCGAGACCGCGGCAAGGCTGTTCTAAGCCATCAGAAAGATGCGACGATTTTTATACAGACCGATACAGTCTCCCGGCGCAGAGCGCCGGGAGACTGTCGGTTTATTCGGCAGCACATACTTCGCAGAAAAATTTTTTCTGAATTTTTCAAAAAAGCTGTCCCTGTTTTGCGTTGTGCGGACATATACGGATGAAGCCCGAATAAACAGGCTAGGGGAGGCATTGTTATGAATACAGATTCCGGAAGAAAAAGCCGCAAGATCATTGGGATATGCGCCGCAATTGCGCTTGCCGCGCTGCTCGCGGTCTGCTGTATCCTTGCCACCGCATATCGGGGCGGCGTCCCCGCAGAAAGCCCCGAATTCATCGAAAATCCTTCGTTCGCCGAGAGCTCTGCGCCCTCAGAAAGTCCCGAACCCGCCGAGAGCTCCGAACCCGAGTCGGACGGGATAAATCATCTCCCGTTTGCGTTCGTGGACGCGACCGAGGGGAATATGCTCACCGAGCTGGCGCTGCCGCTGGAAATCACCGGCGACACCGAGTTTGTCGCGTTGGAGCTCTGCGGATACGAATGGTGGGGCAGGCCATATCTGGAAATCAGGATATCCAATCTGCAGCCGGATAAGCCGCTGGAGGTTCTGCCCGGTGCGATAGAATATCTGACGGATGACGGATGGGTCGAGGTGGATTACTCAAGGCTGTATCACAGGTTTATAACTGCCAGCGGCTTCAACGGACAGCAGTCGGATGCGCGGAGGCCGGACGTTGACGCCCGCACCGGCCGCGCTTGGGCAGACATCTCCGTGGACAGCGGGAAAAGTTATAAGGATGTGCTCGACGTGCCCTTCACCATCCCGGGGACATACCGTGTCACATGGACTTATTGGAACGGATTCCGTTACTCGGACCCGCCGCATGATTGGCACTCCTTTTCCACGGTGATTGAAGTCCCGGATATACCCGAAGAGTACGCCGATTCTCAATGCCTGATTTTCGGCAATATCGAACAGAAGATATATGGCTCGTACAATAACACAGAGGTTATAGAGGATATCGCGTATTTTACTGGGTCGAGAGTACGACTGGAGCTTCTTTTCCCGGATGGGTCGACCGGATATGAGCTCATAAACGACTCCTTCCGGATTGAGGAAATCTATCCGAACGGCAAATCCCGCCGTGTCTCAACTGAAAGCGGTGAGGTCGGTATCTCTCCCGGACGTCTGTTGGGAACCTCCCCCTTAGTCTTAGGACCTGACGACCAAGAGAGCGAAATTATAAGTTTGGTGCCGGAAGAATCTTACGTCCCATACATATATGAGTTCGTTATAACATTCGACGAGAGGCAGGAGGATGGGCGCACATATTTCTGTACGGTGGACTTTACGGACGACCCGGTAAATCTCACCCCGGCGTTTACCGTCAGCTTCAAGTTTGAGTTCTAGGTATGCCTTTGCGCCGCAGAGGACATTTCGGCGCTGTTCCGACGCCTGGACCGTGCGCGGCATGGGACACATTCCTGCGGATTTTACGGAAGAACCAAAAGCGCTCCGGCTTCCTGCCGGAGTGCTTTTGAGCTATAGTGTTTATAAGACCTTGCTGAGGAATTCCTTCGCCCTCGGCTGCTGAGGGTCGTCGAAGAACGCCGCGGGCGTGTTCTGCTCGAGTATCTTGCCGCCGTCCATGAAGAACAGGCGGGTGCCGACCTCGCGCGCAAATCCCATCTCGTGGGTGACGACCGCCATCGTCATACCCTCGTCCGCGAGCTCCTTCATGACCGTGAGCACTTCACCGACCATCTCGGGGTCGAGCGCGCTCGTCGGCTCGTCAAAGAGCATCATCTTCGGCTTCATCGCGAGCGCGCGGACTATCGCGATGCGCTGCTTCTGTCCACCGGAGAGCTTTCCGGGGTATTCGAGCGCCTTGTCCTTGAGACCGACGCGGTCGAGCAGGCGAAGCGCCTCGGCCTCCGCCTCGTCCTTGCTCATGAGGCCGAGCTTCGTGGGCGCGAGGGTGAGATTCCGCATGACGGTGAGGTGCGGGAAGAGGTTGAAGTGCTGGAACACCATGCCGAGACTGCGGCGCACGGCGTTGATGTCCGCCTTGGGGTCGGTGACGCAGACACCGTCCACCGTGATGGAGCCGGAGGAGGGTATCTCAAGCAGGTTCAGACAGCGCAGGAAGGTGCTCTTGCCCGAGCCGCTGGGCCCGATGATGACTATCTTCTCGCCGGGGGAGATGTGCTCCGAGATGTCGTCGAGGACGAGGTTATCACCGAAGTACTTTGTCAGATGACTAACGTCTATCACTCTTGCGAAGCCTCCTCTCCAACAGTCCGAGCAGCCAGGTGAATATGATGACGAGCACGAGGTAGATGGCCGCGACGCCGAAGAGCGGGAACATCTGCTCGTAGGTGCGGCTCATGACGCCCTGCGCGGCGTAGACGAGCTCCTTGCCGCCGATGACGTTGATGAGCGACGTGTCCTTCAGCAGGACGATGAACTCGTTGCCGAGCGCCGGAAGTATCGCCTTGAACGCCTGCGGCACGACTATGTAGATCATCGTCGGCAGGTAGCCGAGGCCGAGTGAACGTCCCGCCTCCATCTGTCCTGCGTCGAGGCTCATCAGTCCGCCGCGGATTATCTCGGAGACGTAGGCGCCGGAGTTGATGCCGAGCGTCAGCGCGCCGACCATGGTGTAGTTGTTGCTCGTCTTGAAGATGACAAGACCCATTATGAGCAGCTGTACCATCATAGGCGTGCCGCGTATGACGGTGACGTACACATTGAATATCGCGTTGAAGAGACCGAGAATGGGGTTGTGGCGGCCGGGACGCTGCTGCGCGTGCGCCGTTCTCACCGACGCGACGATGACGCCGAGCAGAACGCCTATCGCAAGCGCTATGGCCGTGACTAGAAGCGTCGTGCCGACGCGGCTGAGGTACTGCTTCCACCTGTCCGCCTCGATGAACGCCTGATAGAACTTGACGTAGAACGACTGCCAGAACGCCACGTCCGCGCCGGAGCGCATAAGCTCCTTCCATTGCAAATAAAGCTCCACCGGAACACTCCTTCCGTATTTTTTATTGGGGCGCTGTCACACGAAAAAGGGCGGCTTAGCCGTCCTTTTTCGGTGAACGCGTTACTGTTACGGGCTTACTCGGCGGTGATGTACTTGTCGACTATCGACTGGAAGGTGCCGTCGTTCATGAGCGCGGTAAGAGCGGTGTTGATAGCGTCGAGAAGGGCGGTGTTGCTCTTGGTGACGCCGATAGCGTAGTCCTCGTTTGCAAACTCGGTGTCGAGTATCTTCAGACCCGGGTTCTCCTGGACGAAGACCTTCGCGGGCTCGTTGTCGATGACGACCGCGTCGACCTGGCCGTTGATGAGCGCCTGGACTGCGGTGATGCCGCTGTCGTAACCGGTGACGTTCTCCTCACCGTAGCCGCCGTTCTCGGGGGTGTCGGAGCAGTAGGTGTAGCCGGTGGTGCCCATCTGAGTGCCGATCTTCTTGCCCTCGAGGTCATCTATCGAAGCGATGGGGGAGTCCTCGGTGACGATGACGACCTGCACGCCCTTGGCGTAGGTGTTCGAGAAGTTGATGATGGCTTCACGGTCCGGGTTGACGGTGAGGCCGGCCATGACGATGTCGCTCGCGCCGTTCTGGCAGGCGGTGATGGCGGCGTCAAAGCCCATGTCGTTTATCTGAAGGGTGAGGCCGAGCTTGTCGGCGATAGCCTTCGCGACCTCGACGTCGATGCCTATGTAGTCGCCGTTGTCGTCGGTCATCTCGTAGGGAGGGAACTCGGCGTTGGTGGACATGGTGAGCACGCCCTCGGTGATGGTGGTGAAGTCGTCTCTTACGGGCTCGGTGCTGGTGGTGCCGGGCTCGGTGCTCGCGGGAGCACTCGGCTCGGTGCTGGTGGTGTTGCTGCCGCCGCCGCATCCGGCGAAGACGCCCGCAAACATCATGACCGCGAGGACCAAACTAATAAACTTTGCATATTTTTTCATAATATAGCCTCCGAATTGAATGTTGTTCCGTCGAACGAGTATGATTATACAGCACGGCCGCATTTTAATCAATAGTCAAACTGTACAATAATCGAAAAACTTTTCGCCGAAAACGCATAGGTTTGTAGTAAAATTGAATATATCCTGAATATTCGCAACGAATATTCAGGATAAATATGAATAACAAATTCTTCCACGGCTGAAACAATTTGCGCCGCGCGTGCAAAAAACGCGAAATTTCGGTGAATGGAGCGAAAAAATCCTCGGGAACGCCGCGAGGCGCTCCCGAGGACGGATGTCGGTTGGAAGTATTTACATCTTGTCGAGCAGACGGCGGGCGAGAGACGCGTCCTCCTCGCTTATGTCGTCCTCCGCGTAGCGGGCGCGGGAGTATATGCGCCCGAAGTCGTCTCCGTACCCCGGCATGATGCGGTCAAACTCGTAGCCGAGCTCACTCGGCGTCTTGGAGCGCTGTGCGTAGGGGTTGCGGCGCAGATACTCGCGCATGGCAAACCGCACCTTCGCGCGGGGGGAGGGCATATCGCCGTAGCGGGCGCGCTTCTCGCGCTTAGTGCCCTTCTTCCTGCGACGCCTGTCTCCGTCGTCCGACTCGAGGTCCTCCGTCTCGTCGATGTAGTCCTCGTCCGTGAGGGTGGCGTTCATGAAACGGCCGAGCAGTCCGCCGAAGCTCGCTATGAGGTGGCGTATCAGCTTATAGAGGAAGAAGCAGAGCAGGATGATTATCGCCGCGATTATCACATAAAGGAGTATCTTCCAGAGGAGCTGTGAGAGCGGGCTCTGCACCACCGCGTCGGCAATGAGACCCATGCCTACGCCTTCGCCCGGCATCTGCGGTTCGCCCGAGCCGGAGGGAACTCCGTTGATATTTGCCATGAACTGAAGGAAGCGCACAAACCCGTCCGCTATGGCGACGCCGACGCGTATCGCCGCGTCCTTTATCGCCTGGATGTTCGCGAGCGCGAGCGCCAGCACGACGAAGAACGCGAGTATCAGCATATTGCTCTGCCGCATACCCTTCGGGAAGCGGACGCGGTGCTGACCGGG
>CANPWY010000126.1 GCA_947585215.1 uncultured Clostridia bacterium | reverse complement strand
AGCTGATGGTCGTAAGCCTTGAGCCTGATACGAATGATTTCCTTCGCCATTGTGTCTTCCTCCATTATGCAGATTTTTGTGGCTGTGGATTTTTTGGTGGATACTGACAAATCCGTCCGCATACGGGAGGGAAAATCCGTACACTTTGCCGTGTGTTTCTCATCCTTTACAGAAATAAAGCCGGCCCGGTGAGCCGGCAACACGCACGCAATACTGCTACGGTCTCCGCTCCGCCCGATTATCGGACATACTCCGCAGAAGTGACCCGCCTCCTCCGATTTTCGGCGAATACCGCTGAATTATCGGTATATGGCGGCAATCTCCCGCTTCATCGCATAGTGCGCCCAGTCAGGCGCTCTAATAGAATATCACACCGTCCCGTGCGTGTCAAGTGTATTTTTGGAATTTTGAAAAAATTTTTTCCCGAGAAAAATCGCCGCTCGGCTCCGGACGCACTTGTAATTTTCGCCCGATAGTGGTAGTATATAAAATACCCCGTTTGATTTGAGCCGCGTCCCGGCGCACCGTTTTTCGAGGCGCCGGGCTCGGTCGCTTTTGACTTACATCCGCATTACGGACGCAGACGCGCGTCCCATGCGCCGGATATACATTATAATATATGTTTGCCGTCCGGTCAATACCCGTCCGGAGGGCTGAGAGGGTCAGGTCGAGTGGTCTTTTCCAGCTTCACATTTCTGTTTCTTTTTCTTCCGGCAGCGCTTGCGCTGTATTTTCTTGCGCCCGGAATTACCGCGAAAAACGTCGTGCTCACCCTCCTCTCGCTCTTTTTCTACGCCTGGGGCGAGCCGGTGTGGGTCGCCTTGCTCGTGCTCAGCGCCGTAATTGCCTACGCATGCGGCCTTGCCGTGAACCGCTTCCGCGGAAGGTGGTTTGGGACGTTCGCGTTCGTGCTCACGATCGTGGTCGACCTCGGAATACTTGCGGGCTTCAAGTACCTCAACTTCTTTATAGGGAACATCAACCTGCTTTTCGGGCTTGCGATACCGAAAAGCCCGCTCGCTCTGCCGATAGGCATATCGTTCTACACCTTTCAGACCCTCTCCTATATAATAGACGTCCGGCGCGGACGGGTGGAGGTACAGCGCTCCTTTCTTCGATTCCTGCTCTTCGTGTCGCTCTTCCCGCAGCTGATAGCGGGGCCGATAGTCCGGTACAGCGAGGTTGCGCCTCAGCTTGAGGACAGGCACACTTCGCTCCGCGACTTTTCGCAGGGCGCCGTCCGCTTCGCGTGCGGGCTTGCAAAGAAGGTTCTCATCGCAAACTACGCCGGCTCCGCCGCATCGTCGCTCCTCGAGGGCACCGTCACCGGCGGGACGGCGGTGAGCAGCTGGCTCGGGATACTTCTCTATGCCTTCCAGATATACTTCGACTTCTCGGGTTACAGCGACATGGCGATAGGCCTCGGGCGCATCTTCGGCTTCCGGTACGCGGAGAACTTCGACCACCCGTACGTCTCGCGGAGCATTACCGAGTTCTGGCGCAGGTGGCACATGACTCTCGGCTCCTTCTTCCGCGACTATGTGTATATCCCGCTCGGCGGCAGCCGCAAGGGACTGCCGCGTCAGCTTTTCAATCTGCTGGTAGTCTGGGCGCTCACCGGCTTCTGGCACGGCGCGAGCTGGAACTTCGTGCTGTGGGGACTGTGGTTCCTGGTGTTCCTCTCTATCGAGAAGCTGATAGGTCTCAAGCGCCTCGAGGTCATACCCTCTCCGATACGCCTTGCCTGCACCTTCTTTCTCGTTCTGCTCGGGTGGGTGCTGTTCTACTTCACCGACCTCGGCTCGGCGTGGGAGTGCATACGGGATATGTTCGGCGCGAACGGCTTCATCAACGGAGAGGCGCGGCTTGCGCTGATACAGAACCTTCCGCTCCTCGCGCTCTGCGCTGTCGGCGCGACGCCGCTCGCGTCGCTCTGCGGGAGGGCTCTGCAGAACTCCGCCGAGCGCGGCGCGCTCCCCTTCGGGTTGTACGCCGTACCCGCGATGCTGTTTATTGCGGCCATCCTCTCGGTGTGCGCCGTGAGCCTCGCCGGCTCGAGCTTCAATCCCTTTATCTACTGGAATTTCTGAGGAGGCGGCATTATGCCAAAGCACGCATACAACGGATACAAAGGCAGAAAGCGCCACACCGGATGGTATATAGCCATAATAGCCGTTTTCGTCCTGCCGCTTATCGCAATAGGAGTGTACTCCCTTGTCGACAAGGACCCGACGGGCAGTGAGAGCGAACGGCGCGACTTTGAGAGTCCGCCTCCCCTCACCGCCGAGAGTTGGCTCTCCGGCGAGTGGGCCAAGGCGTTTGACACGTACTATGCGGACACCTTCCCTCAGCGCGAGAGCCTGCTCGAGGTGAACCGTGAGCTGAACCGCTTCTACTACTTTACGCCGTCCGGTGTGAACAAGGGCAACGGCGACGAGGTCATACTTTTCGTGCCCGGCATCGACCACGAGAACGACACCGGCGAGGGCGCGACGCCCCCGCCCTCCGACGTGACGGCGGAGCCGTCCGCGCCGACGATGCTCGCCTCGCCCTCCCCCTCGATGAGCGCGCTTCCGAGCGCCAAACCGAGCGAGGAGCCGACGCCCACTCCCACACCCGAGCTTCCCGACCTTGCGGACAATGAGCTCGACGTCAGGACCTCGAACGGCATCATAATCGCCGGCGGGCGGGCGATGGAGCTCTGCGCGAGTTCGGAGGCTTCCACCGAGAAGTATGCGGACGCCGTGAACCTCTACGCCGAGACCTTCCCCGATTCGCGCGTGATAAACATCGTCGTCCCGAACGCCGGCGGCTTCTACGCGCCGGAGGAGTACCGCACCGGCGCCTACGACCAGCAGGCGGCGATCGCGACGATGCAGTCCAAGCTCAGCGAGTCGGTCGTGGCGGTAAACGGCTACGACGCGCTCCGTCCCCACACCGACGAGTATATCTACTTCAGGAGCGACCATCACTGGACGCAGCTCGGCGCCTACTACGCCTACCGTGCCGTAATGGACGCTATAGGCGAGACGCCCTGCGAGCTTGACGAGTTCGAGCAGGGCGAGGTGAACGGCGACTTCCTCGGAACGCTCTACAACTGGTCGGCAAGCTACCCGCAGTCCTCGGTGATAGCGGAAAATCCGGACAAGGTGTACTTCTGGCGTCCCGTCCGCGACTTCACGACGCGGATATACTCCGACCTCACCATGAACGAGGCGACCGCGTGGAACGGCTACGCGATAAGCTCCACCGTCCAGGGCATAGCAAACAAGTACATGGCGTTCATGTCGGGCGATCAGCCGCTCATTCACGTCTCTACCGACGTCGGGAACGGAAAGAGCGTCCTCGTCCTCAAGGAGAGCTACGGCAACGCCTTCTGCCCCTACCTGATAAACCACTATGAGAACGTCTATATCGTCGACCCGCGCAAGTACAACGGCGACGGACTGCCCTCCGGCGACCTTGTGAGCTTCGTCGCGGAGCACCCGATAGACGACATCATCATCATCGACAACCCGTTCCCGATGAACACCTCGAGCTATATCCGGCAGTTGAACGACCTGATAAGCTGACGGCACAATTTGCGGGCAAAACCAGCTGCCGCTTCACAGGGCTTGTCCCGTGAAGCGGCAGCTGGCTTCGCCCGCATTTTTTAGAATATTATAGCCGTTGTAAGCCACGCCGCGCCGACGGCGGCGGCGCCCGCGGCGGCGCTCAGGACCGCCGGCAGCATCCGGCTCCGACGGCGGTGAGTACACTCCTCGGCGATAACGCACGCCTCGCGGAGTATGTCGTCCGGCGAGCGACCCTCGCGCTCGCCGTCGCGCACTATGAATATGGCCTGCTCGAACAGGTCTCCTCTCTCCGGGCGCACCACCACGACCCGCCTTGAAACTCCCTTGACCATCCGCCGTGCCTTCCCTCCTCCAAAGCGGCGGAGCGCCGCTTTGCAGCTTCTGTCTTCCGAGGGTATGTTTGACTGAAACGGCGATAATTATACTTTGATCTTACATCTGCCTCGCTCGTGAGGATGCCGGAGGATGCACGGCTGTGTCACGCCTTGTCTTTTGCCGCAAATACCGCCACGACCGTGACGTCGTCCGCGCCGCCGGTGCGCCGCGCCGCCTCCTCCGTGACGGCGCGCGCCAGAGCCGACGGGTCGCCGTCCGTCCCCGAGCGCTCCATCATCTCCTCTACCCACCGCTCGCCGGGCGGAGGCAGTGCGCCGTCGGTCGCGAGCAGTATGCACTCAAACGAGCCGGGGCGCAGAGACACCGTCTTGGGGCGCGGCGACGCCTCGAGCGGCGAGCCGCCGTCCGCCGGGATGCGCACGGCGCGTCCCGCCGCGAGCACGAAGCTCGCCGAAGCGCCGAGCTTCGTTATCTCCGCTCTGCCCGCCGAGGTATCCACGCGGAGGATGTCCACCGTCGCGAAGGTCTCCTCCCCGCGCTCGGCGGACACCGCCGCCGCCTGCTCCGCCGCGCGTGTGGGACTTATCCCCGCCCGGAGAAGCTTCTCCGCCGTGCGGACCGTCCTCATGCTCTCCGCGGATGCCGCCTCCCCGGAGCCCATTCCGTCCGAGAGAACAGCGTAAAAGTCGCCCTCCTCGGTCTCGAAGTACGTGCCGCTGTCGCCGTTTGCAAGCGACCCGCTCCTGCGTGCCGTCGCCGCGCCTACCCGCAGCTTCATCCCCTGTTCGAGCAGGAGGGTCGTGCCGTCTCCGCTCGGACGCGGCTCGCAGAACCCGCACCCGAGCGCCGTCGAAAGCGCCTTCACCGCCTCCGCGCTCACTCTCTCCGACGCCACCTCCACGCACCTCCGCCCGTTCGGATAGCGCCACACGGTAACGTCCGCCGTGACGCCCGCCGAGGAGAGGGCGCGGCGCGCGGCGGTCTGGTCTTTGCCAAGCCATTCGAGCCCCTCCGCAAGACCGCGCGAGGTCTCGCTTAGCATCGCGGACGCCGTCGCATACCGCGCGGCGGCCGCCGTCCTCCGCCGGTCGCTCTCTGTCTGTCTCCGCCGCTCGAGCTGGTAGACGCGGTACTCCTCTCCGAGCACCGCCGCAAATTTCTCCGCGCGCGAGCACCGTGCGCGGAACGCCTGCGGAAGATCCTCGGTCTCCGCCCGACCCTTCGCGCGGACGCGGTCGAGCGCGAGGCGCATACTCTCCACGGTAGCCTCCCGCTCTCGCTCCCAGCAGACGGCGCGGAGCGCGCATCCCCCGCAGACGCGAGCGCTCGTCCTGAGATACGCCTTGTCCCGCGTGAGCGCAGGTGTACGGGGCGCGGAGAGCATGCCCGCCGCGTCGCTCATGACTTCGCCGAGGGCGAGGGTGCGTTCGCGCGCGCGGCGGCGCTCCGCCGCCGCCGTCGAACCGCTCTCCTCCGGCATCAGGAAGTCGAAAAAGCGGAGCCGCCCCTCCGGGATCATCACGAATGCCGTCGCCGCGACAAATGCCTCGTAGAGCGCGGAAAAGCGCGTGCCGTCTATCAGCGCGCACGCCGCCGCCGTGAAGGAAAACGCGGCGGCGGT
>CANPWY010000125.1 GCA_947585215.1 uncultured Clostridia bacterium | reverse complement strand
TTGCATGTGTTAAGCACGCCGCCAGCGTTCATCCTGAGCCAGGATCAAACTCTCTATAATATGGTTATCCAAACAGCCTTCCGACTGCTTAAATACGTTATAGTGCCGGCTCCTTTCGGAGCCCGCGTAAGTTCGCTCTTCGCTCTCTTACTTTTTTAATTCAAAAGAATCGTTAGGTCGCTCCCTAGCCTTTCAGCTCAGAAGCGCCCCACCCTATCTCTTACTGGCTTCTTCTCTTATTGTCACGTTGTTTAATTTTCAAGGTGCGGTTCCCGCGCATTGCTTTCCCGCGCGGAATTTTATTTTAGCACGGAAGCTCTCAACTGTCAAGAGGTTTTTTGAAATTTCCAAAAAACTTTTTTGAGAACCTTGTCCTCGCCGCGCCGCAAAGCGTTCCGTTTTCCGGCGCTCAGTTATAATACAACAAAGCGCCGGATTTGTCAATACGGTATTTCAAAAAATTTCGCGGAAAATCAGGCTCTGTCGCCAAGAAATTTTCTCACCGGCGCTATCTTCGGCAGAGCGTACAGAAGCGGGATGCCGAGCCCGTAGCACGCGCCTATCTGACCGGCGCCGACAGTCACCATGTTCCACGCCCACGCGCCGAAGAATCCGGCTGTAGCTCCGGCTATGCTGTACGCTATCACCGCGCCGACGATGACCGCGTTCAGCAGTACCGCCGGAAGCGGCACGAGCAGGCGGACGCGGATGCGCGCCGCCATCAGCCCGGCAATAAGCGTCGCAAGCGACCCAAAGACTATGTCGAGCATTCCGTACCCGCCGAAAATGTTTGCAAACGCACACCCCACGGCAAGTCCCCATGCGGAGCCGGGAATGAAGAACGGCATGACGCAGAGCGCCTCGCTGAACCGGAACTGCACCGGCCCGAACGCGAAGCCCGCGCCGAGCAGTGTGAGCGCCGCGTAAATAGCGCCTATGAGCGCGGACAGCACCAAATTAAGCACCTTTTTGTTGACATTGTTCATTTCTCTTACTCTCCCACAACTATCTGAATCTTCGGGTTCACTTCAGGCTGCCGGCGTCGAACCCGTCGAGGAACCTCTTTGCGGCGGCGGCGACGGTCTCAAGCGCCTTTTCGCCGAACGGCGTGTCGAGCCCAGCTGTCGCGACGAGCCCGTCGAAGGTCTCGGTCCCGGCCTTGCGGACAAGCGCCATATAGCGCCGCCATGCGTCCTCGCGGTCCTCCTGCATGAGCGCCCAGAATTGGAGCGCCACCGTCTGCGCGAGGCAGTAGTCTATGTAGTAGAACGGGCGCTGATAGATATGGCTCTGCGCCTGCCAGCGCCGCCCGTCGCCGTAGAACGGTATCTCGCTCACGTCGAGCCACGGGCGGTAGATCTTCTCGAGCTTCTTCCACTCCGCGTGCCGCTCCGCCGGGGTAAGCTCGGGATGCTCGTAGACGATGTGCTGGAAGTGGTCGACCATCGTGCCGTAGGGTATGAATGCGAGCGCGGAAGCGAGGTGCGAGTAGCGGAACTTGTCGGTGTCCGCACCGAAGAAGCCCTCCGCCCAGTTCCACGCGAAGAACTCCATCGACATCGAGTGTATCTCACAGCTCTCGAGCGTCGCGTGGCGGGCGCTCATTGGCTCGATATTCCGCGCCATGTACGACGCGAACGCGTGGCCCGCCTCGTGCGTGACGACCTCGACGTCGCCCTGCGTGCCGTTGAAGTTCGAGAAGATGAACGGCGCGCCGTACTCCATCAGCGTCGCGCAGTGTCCGCCGCCTGCCTTGCCCGGCTTGGAGAGGACGTCCATCAGCTCGTAGCCGTAGAGGAAGTCCACGAACTCCGCCGTTTCGGGGCTCATCTCGTGGTACATCCTTTTGCCGTGCGCGAGGATGTCGTCCGAGCTTCCGGCGGGACGGGCGTTGCCGCTGCGGAAGAACAGCGCCTCGTCGCTCATGAGCATCGGGAACTTCGCGCCTATCCGCTCAGCCTGCGCCTTCTTCACCTCGTACGCCACCGGAACGACGTACTTCACGACCGCCTCGCGGAAGCGCTTCACGGCCTGCTCGGTGTAGCTGTTGCGGTTCATCAGGTCGTAGCCGAGGGGGACGAAGTTCTTGTGGCCAAGCTTCTTTGCCATCGCCGTACGGACCTTCACAAGCTCGTCGTATATCCTGTCAAGCTCCTCGCCGTGCTCGTTGTACCACTCGCCCTCGGCGTCCCACGCGGCGCGGCGCACCTCGTCGTCGGACGCGGTCTTGAAGGGCGTCATCTGCGGCAATGTCCGCTTTTCGCCTATAAAATCTATCTGCGCGGAGGCTATCAGCTTGCCGTACTCGTTTGTGAGGCGGCTCTCCTCCTGAAGGCCGGGTATCAGCTTGGACGAGAAGCTCCGCATCTGTATCTCCATATTTTTGAACATAAGCTCGCCGAACTCCCGCTCGAACTCCGGGCGGAACTTCGAGGAATAGAGCGCCTTCGTCGCGTCGGTGCGGAGCTCACCTATCCTCGGGCTCACCGACGACCAGTACTCGCGCTCGCCGGAATAGAACGGGTCGCGCGTGTCTATCTGGTAGCGGTTCATCGCTATAGACATCACGGTCGAGACGTGCGCCGTTATCTTCTCATAGTCAAGGAAAGCCTGCCGCGCCGCCTCGTAGCTTTCGGCGTTCGCGAGCCGCTCGGTCACGGCGGTCATGTCCTCGCGGATAGTTTCAAACGGTATCCGCTCATACGGCAGTTCGCTGAACTTCTTCATCTCCATCAATATCACTCCCGACGCGAGCCTCGCCCACGCAAAATTCTTTATCATTGTACCACCGTATCGCGCAAAATGCAACAACGACTTGCGTTCCCCAAAAACCGCACCGGCCCCGCAGAGTTTCGCGCTGAAGGCGCGAAATAAAGTCAAATTATTTTTCCCGGCGGCGTGTACAATGCGCCCTCGCACCTATACTGCATCCGACTGTCTACCGGGCGCATCGAACCTCGGCGCTCCGCGCCGACGTCCCAACATTGGACGAATTGAAACGGAAAAATACCTTGCGCGGAGCGTGCGTCGCAGACGGCGAAGCCGTTTCCGCGCCTGTTCGCGCGGCTGATGTTGCCGCAGGCAACATCGCGCAGGGGCGATTCATTCGCCCCGAGCATTTCAATCGAAAGGGTTCCCACGCGGTCGCCGACCGCGTGGGAATCGCGGAGCGGAGCGTTCGCCGTCGGCAGAGCTTCGCTCTGTCCGGCGGCTTCACAAGAAACAGGTTGCGGGCTGTGCCCGCAACCTGTTTCTTGTGAAAGAAAAAAGCTCCGGACGGTACGCTGTACCGTCCGGAGCAGAAAAACCGTGATATTTGCGAGCTTACGCCTTCTCGGCCTCGAGGCCGGGGTAGCGCGAACGCTTGGAGTAGCTGGTGTGCAGCAGCTCGTGCGCAAGGTGGCTGCCGGGCTTGCCGAGGTACTCGGCATAGACCTTCTTCATCAGCGGGCTCTCGTGACTCTTACGTATCGGCATAGCCGCGTCCTGAGCATAGAGGGCCTTTGCACGCTCGGCGCGCAGGTCGACGAAGTTGCGGACGTTGCCGGGCTGGATCGGCTGACCGCCGCCGTTTACGCAGCCGCCCGGGCAGCCCATTATCTCGATGAAGTGATAGGTGGCCTCGCCGCGCTTGACGCGCTCGAGCAGCTCCTTGGCGTTGGCCATGCCGCTCGCGACGGCGACCTTGACGGTCATGCCCGCGACCTCGTAGCTGGCCTCCTTGATGCCCGCGACGCCGCGGACCTCGGTGAAGTCGAGCTTCTGGAGCTCCTCGCCGGTGAGGGTCTCGACGGCGGTGCGGAGAGCAGCCTCCATGACGCCGCCGGTGGCGCCGAAGATGACGCCCGCGCCGGTGAAGTCGCCGAACGCCGGGTCAAACTTCTCGTCCGGCAGACGCTCGAACTTGATGCCGGCCTTGCGGATCATCTTCGCGAGCTCACGGGTGGTGATGGTCGCGTCGATATCCCACAGACCGTCGACCGACGCCTCGTCGGGACGGCGGATCTCATACTTCTTCGCGGTGCAGGGCATGGCGGTGACGACGAAGATGTCCTTCGGGTCGATGCCGGCCTGCTTTGCGTAGTAGCTCTTCATCATCGCGCCGAACATCTGCTGCGGGCTCTTGCAGGTCGAAAGGTTCGGGATGAACTCCGGGAAGTACTGCTCGCAGAAGCGAACCCAACCGGGCGAGCAGGAGGTGATCATCGGCAGGACGCCACCGTTCTTGACGCGCTCGACGAGCTCGTTGGCCTCTTCCATGATGGTGAGGTCGGCGCCGGCGTTGACGTCAAACACTCCGTCGAAGCCGAGGCGGCGGAGAGCCGCGACCATCTTGCCCTCGACGTTGGTGCCTATCTTCTCGCCGAACTCCTCGCCGAGAGCGGCGCGGACTGCGGGAGCAGTGCCGACGACAACGTGCTTGGTGGGATCGGCGAGCGCCGCCCAGACCTTGTCGGTATCGTCGACCTCTGTGAGGGCGCCGGTCGGGCAGACGGCGATGCACTGGCCGCAGCTGATGCAGCCGACCTCGCCGAGTCCGCGGTCAAACGGGCTGCCGATGTGGGTGGCAAAGCCGCGCTCACTCGCGCCGATGACGGCCACGCTCTGCAGATGATTGCAGACGGCCATGCAGCGGCGGCAGAGGACGCACTTGCTGTTGTCACGGATGAGGTGCGCGGTCGAGCACTCTATCTGCGGCTGGAGGGAGCCGGGGTCGCCGAAGCGGACTTCCTTGACGCCGTACTCGTTTGCCAGCTTCTGGAGCTCGCAGTTGTGGCTGCGGGCGCAGGTGGTGCACTCCATGCGGTGATTGGAAAGAATGAGCTCGAGGGTGCGCTTGCGCGCATCGTAAGCCTTCTTCGAGTTGGTGTTTATCTCCATGCCCTCGGCCACGGGGTAGACGCAGGCGGCGACAAGTCCGCGCGCGCCGGTGACCTCGGTAACGCACATACGGCAGGCGCCGATGGCGTTTATCTCCTTCATGTAGCAGAGGGTGGGGATATCCACACCGGCGGCGTTTGCCGCCTCAAGAACGGTCGAACCGGCGGGAACCGATACCGGAATGCCGTTGACTTTAACATTTACCATATCCATTTGTGTTCTCCTCCGCTTAACCCTTGGTGATAGCGCCGAAACGGCACTTCGATATGCAGGTGCCGCACTTGATGCACTTGCTTGTATCTATCGTATGGGGCTCCTTGACGGTACCGGTGATAGCGCCGACCGGGCACGCCCTTGCGCACGCGGTGCAGCCCTTGCACTTCTCGGGGTCGATGCTGTAGTTGAGCAGGTCCTTGCAGACGCCGGCGGGGCACTTCTTGTCCACGACGTGAGCGATATACTCGTCGCGGAAGTGCTTGAGGGTCGACAGGACCGGGTTCGGGGCGGTCTGGCCGAGGCCGCACAGGGAGTTGGCCTTGACGTGCTCGCACAGCTCCTCGAGGCGGTCGATGTCCTCAAGGGTGCCGTTGCCGGAGGTTATCTTGTTGAGTATCTCGAGCATACGGCGGGTGCCTATACGGCAGGGCGCGCACTT
>CANPWY010000124.1 GCA_947585215.1 uncultured Clostridia bacterium | reverse complement strand
CGGCGATGGAGGAGGCGGGCGTCAACTACGTGTTCATGTCGATATACGAGATAGTATACAACTGCGTGAGAAAGCTGCTCGGAGACTGAAGATGAAAAGAATTCGGATAGCGGCTGCGGCGGTGTTTCTTGTCATCTGCGTCTCCTCCTGCGGCACGGCCGAAATCCCTCGGCAGACAGATGCCGGCCCGCCGTCAGACATTGGGCGGTACGAGACCCATGTGCCGCCGAAAGAAAGCGAACCTTCCGTACTGACAGCTCAGCAGAACGGTGATAACGAAACCGAACCTCACGAAACAGCAAACGAAACGGAGCAGGAAACAGCCATGAAAATGAATGTGCGGATCGAAGACAAAACATTTACCGCAACGTTGGAGGACAACGCCGCGGCGCGGGAGTTTATCGGGCTGATGCGGGAGTCGCCGGTGTCGATAGATATGAGCGACTATTCAGGCTTTGAGAAGGTAGGCCCTCTGGGGCGCAGCCTTACGGCGGACAACAGCCAAATAACGACCGACGCGGGCGACATAGTTCTGTATAACGGCGATCAGATAGTTATTTTCTATGGCTCCAACTCGTGGAGCTATACAAGGCTCGGACATATAGACGACCTGACCGGCTGGGAGAATGCCCTCGGAAGCGGCAGCGTCACCGTGGTATTTTCGACCGCAGAGTAGGCTTTCTTCATCCGGCGGAAAGCATGAGCAAAGAATGGAAGCCCGCTTCAGCGCCGCCGAACGGCGCATAACACATCATACTTTTACAGGAGGACAGCAAAATGAAGTACACGAAACTCGGAAAATCCGATTTGACCGTCTCCCGCATCTGCATGGGATGCATGGGCTTCGGCAACGCGGCCACGGGTCAGCACAGCTGGACCGTCGACGAGGAGCAGACCCGCGAGATCATCAAGCATGGTCTGGAGCTCGGCGTCAATTTCTACGACACCGCCATCGCCTATCAGAACGGCACGAGCGAGCAGTTCGTTGGGCGTGCGCTTCGTGACTTTGCAAAGCGGGACGACTACGTTATCGCCACGAAGTTCACCCCCCGCACGCAGGACGAGATAGACGCCGGCGTCAGCGGCGAGCAGCACATCGCAAACTACCTCGACCGGAGCCTCAAAAACCTCGGCATGGACTACGTCGACCTCTACATCTATCATATGTGGGACTACCACACGCCGATGGAAGAAGTGATGGAGGGGCTGAATAATGCCGTCAAGGCGGGCAAGGTGCGTTACATCGGCATCTCCAACTGCTTTGCGTGGCAGCTCGCGAAGGCAAACTTCTACGCGCGCGAGCACGGCCTTGCGGAGTTTGTCTCGATACAGGGTCACTACAACCTCATTGCCCGCGAGGAGGAGCGCGAGATGGCGCCCTTCTGCCGCGACCAGAACATCGCCATGACGCCGTACAGCGCCCTCGCCGGAGGACGTCTCTCCAAGCATCCCGGCGAGACAAGCAAACGTCTCGAGCAGGACGCCTACGCGAAGTTCAAGTATGACGCCACCGCCGAGGCGGACGGGAAGATAATCGCCCGCGTCGCGGAGCTCGCGGAGAAGCGCGGCGTCTCGATGACCGAAATTTCGCTTGCGTGGCTGCTCACGAAGGTGACCTCCCCCGTCGTCGGTGCGACGAAGTTCTCGCACGTCGACGGCGCGGCAAAGGCCGTCGAGCTGGAACTGACGCAGGATGAGATCGACTATCTCGAGGAGCTGTACGTCCCGCACGCCCTCGTCGGCGTCATGGCGCAGAACGGAAAGCAGAGAGCGGGAAACGTGGTCTGACGATGTGTACGTCCTGCCGCAAAGCGGCAGGACGTATTTATAATTCTCCCCGGCGGGTTGGTTTTGCCGCGTTCAGCGGCGGACGGAGCGCGGGATATATCCTGCTTCACTAAATTTTTAATCTTATTCGTTAAACTATACTTGACAAACATCATATAGTATGCTACTCTGTTGACAGCGAGGAATATATTTCCGGGAGGCGGTACGATGGAGCCCATGTCGGACGAGGCAAAAGCGAAGATCGAGCGCAAACAGCGCATCTTCAAGCGTCTGAAGCGCGCCGCGGCGGCGATAGTCGCCGCCGTGCTCGTGCTGCTTCTGCTATGGAATATCTACATACCGCGCCGCATCTCCGGGACGTTCGAGGCGTTCGAGGTGGGAGAGGACCTGCGCCCCGTCTCCGACGAGGCGGCGGCGCTCACGCTTGACCTCCGTTACAAGAACTACCTTCTCCGCCCGGACGCGAGCGATGTCCTGTCCGGCTCGGTGGACTTCACGCCGCCCGCCGGAAGCGGATTCAGCTTCGACTCCCGCTCTGCTTATATATTCGGGAACGATGACCGGAGCTTCTCCGTTTACGGCGGCAGCTGGGGCGAAAATTCGCTCGCGGAAGTCTCTCTTCTTGCCTACGACGCCGAAAAAAACGGCTTTACGCACAACAGCATGATATTCAACAGAGACTTCACCCTAATACTCGTCTGGAACGCCAACACCGGCAGACTCTACTGCGTCCGCGACGCGAGTGTTGACGACGCGGAGTACGCGAGGTATTTTGAGCATATCGGTTTTTCCTTTGGCGGTCAAATGTACGGTATAGAGTGACAAAACCCGCTCCTCCTGGCGGCCGGAGCGCGAAGCGTATCTGAGGGCGGCACCACGCCGCCCTCCTTCTTTTATCCTTCGCTCAAAAGTAAAATCGTCCCCTCCGCGCTATTGCCATTCGCGCGGAAACGCGGTATAATTGTTGTGTATGTAAAATTTCAACCGTCTGGAGGCGAAGCGCTTGGTCGCAAGTCTTAACTCACTCGGATTGCTGGGCATTGACGCGTACCCCGTCGCGGTCGAGACATTCATATCGGGAGGGCTCCCCTCCTTCGACGTTGTCGGTCTGCCGGACGCGGCTGTGCGCGAGAGCCGCGAGCGCGTCCGCGCGGCTATGAAGAACTGCGGCTTCGGCTTCCCGTCGGGGCGGATAACCGTCAACCTCGCGCCCGCCGACACGAAGAAGGAGGGCGCGATATACGACCTGCCGATATTTCTCGGCCTGCTCGCGGCGGGCGAGGACATCCGCGTTCAGGAGGACGCGGCGTTTGTCGGCGAGCTGTCGCTCACGGGCGAGCTCCGTCCGATGAACGGCGCTCTGCCGATGGCGCTTGCGGCAAAGGCCGCCGGCTTCAAGGCGATATTCCTCCCCGTTGAAAACGCGTCCGAGGCGGCGTATGCCGACGGCATCGCCGTCTACGGCGCGCGCCACGCGAGCGAGATAATCGACCACATGCGCGGCGTTCGGCACATCTCCCGCGCGGAGCCCGGCGAGGCGTATGCCGTGCGCGACGACGCGCTCGACTTTGCTGACGTCAAAGGACAGGCCGCGACGAAGCGCGCCCTCGAGGTCGCCGCCGCCGGAGGACACAACATTCTCCTTAACGGCCCTCCCGGCTCGGGAAAGAGTATGCTCGCGCGGCGGCTGCCGTCCATTCTCCCCGCGATGAGCCGCGAAGAGCTGTTCGAGTCGACGAAGATACACTCGGTCGCGGGACTTCTCTCGGACGACCGGCCGATACTCTCCGAGCGTCCCTTCCGCTCGCCGCACCACACGGTCTCGGCGGCGGCGCTTATCGGCGGCGGACATTCCGCCTCGCTTCCGAGGCCGGGCGAGTTCTCGCTTGCGCACAACGGCGTCCTCTTCATGGACGAGTTTCCCGAGTTTGACCGCCGCGCGCTCGAAAGTCTCCGCCAGCCCCTCGAGGACGGCAAGGTGACGATAGCGCGCGTCGCGGGTACCGTCACCTACCCCGCGCGCTTCATGCTCGTCTGCGCGATGAACCCCTGCCGATGCGGCTGGTACGGGCATCCCGTGCGGAAGTGCGTATGCACCGAGGAGCAGATAAGGAAGTACAAGTCGCGCCTCTCCGGGCCGATACTCGACCGGATAGATATGCGCATCGAAGTCCCCGCCCTCGCCTACGACGAGCTCGCGGCGCGCTCCGGCGACGGCGAGCGCTCGAGCGACATCCGCGCCCGCGTCGAGGATGCGCGCGGCATTGCGCGCGAGCGTATGCGCGCGCACGGCATAGAGTGCAACGCGCAGATACCCGCGCCGCTCGTCGGCGAGTATTGCCGCCCGGACGCGGAGGGAGACGCGCTGATAAAGAGCGCGTTCAACCGTCTCGGGCTCACGGCGCGGTCGTACGACCGAATACTGCGCCTCGCCCGCACGGTGGCCGACCTCGACCACAGCGAGGGCGTCCGCGCGGTACATATAGCCGAAGCGCTCCGCTACCGGGGCGAAGAAAACGTCCAGTAGGAGGCAGATATGCTGAAACTTTTCAAGCAGCCCGAAAAGGGCTACCTCAGAAGCAGGACGAGGAAAAATGCGGCGCTCGCGCTCTTCTGGGCGGTGCTTTTCATGGTGATATACGTCTTTTACGTCCGCTCGGCGGCGATGTACGTCAAGAACACCACGACAAACGGCGTCGAGCTCGACACCGCCGAGCTGCTCGCGGCGGTGAAGCCGGTGACCGTCGAGCCTCAGACCGAGCACTGGATCTACGGCGCGGGAGACACCGTTCCCGAGTCGCTTCTCATCGACAACGTCTACCGCGACAGCCACGACTACTACCGCTTCATCGTCTCCGTCGAGAAGGTGGAGCTCTACGACATCGGCTATTATGTCTCGGACAGTGATTCGCTCCTCCGCTTCTTCCGTGGGGACGAGGCGGCGTTCGAGCGTCAGGGCGAGATAGAGCAGCAGCTTGCGGTCGTCACCGTCGGAGGACAGCGCTTCGCTTCGCTCATCCCCTACGGCTGGACGCTGGAGGCTGGACGGCTTGCCGACTGCGCCGTGTTCACGAAGCTCCCGGCCTACGTCTTCTGGGACCTCGGCCTCACCGACTCCGCCGGTACGGAGATCGCGGACTATATGCTCGACTTCCGCAACATCCCGGTCGAGAGCGAGGGCAACGACCTTATCATGCTCGTGATATTCTCGATACTTTTCCCGTTGTTCTTTCTCTACGCACTGCTCGCGTTCATCTTCCCGCGCCTGCACTTCAACTACCTGCTCGCCTCCCGCTACGGCGACCCGGATGAGCTTTCCCGTCAGATAGACCATGAGCTTGAGCAGGAGGGCGTCTACAAGCAGTCGCGGCAGGTGTACACCGAGACGTTCATCCTCCGCGAGACCCTGCACTCCACGCGGATAATGATGAACCATCTGAAACGGCACTGACGCCGTCGCGCCCCGCGGGGCGCGTGGGTTGAAATGCAACAACTCACAAGATCGCGGATATGCGTCGCGTCCCGCGCGGACGCGTGGGTTGAAATCCGGAAAGATATTCGTCTGCTGTCTGCCAGCCCTGCCGCGCCCCTCGCGGGACGCGCGGGTCAAAATTCGTAATGCGCACATCTGCCGTCCCACGGCGCGCTCCGCGCGCGGGGCGGCGCAGTCTTGATTTGAAAGGATACTGTTTTCGTATGTTTAAGAGTCTCCGCCGGCCGAAGGAGTTTTACAGGAGCTTCTTTGCGCTGGC
>CANPWY010000123.1 GCA_947585215.1 uncultured Clostridia bacterium | reverse complement strand
TCGGCGTCGCGATGCTCATCCTGCCGGACGCGGAGTTCTCCGAGAACGAGAACCGCGTGCTCGCGCAGGCTCCCGAGCTCACGGCGGAGAAATTCTTCTCCGGCGAGTTCGGCGAGGACTTCGAGAAGTACCTCGCCGACCAGTTCCCTCTGCGGGAGACCTTCGTCTCGGTGAAGGCCAAGGCGGAGCAGCTCTCGGGAAAGAAGGAGAATAACGGCGCGTACCTCTGCGGAGACACGCTCATCTCCCGCCTCGACGAGCCGGACTATGACCGCATCGACCGCAACCTTGGATACCTGAACACCCTCGCGGAAAAGCTCGGCGAGGCCGGGATAGACGGCTACATCTCAGTCATACCGACCGCGGCGGACGTCTGGGCGGAGAGACTCCCCTACGGCGCGCCGACGGCAGATCAGAGTGAGATCATCGACTACATCTATGAGAATACCGCGCTTCGGTACGTCGACACGCGCTCCTCGCTGCAAGGTCACGCGGCGGAGGACGTCTTCTACCGAACCGACCACCACTGGACGACGCGCGGCGCGTACTATGGCTACGTCGCGCTCTGCGAGGCGATGGGCCTCGAACCCAAGCCGGAGAGCGCGTTTGAGAAGACCGTCCTATCCGACAGCTTCTACGGCACAACCTACTCCTCCTCCGGCGTGCGGGACATCGCACCGGACAGGATGGAGGCGTGGGTGGACGAGAGCGGCTTTTCGGTGACGCGCGTGGACGAGACGGGCGAGCACTCAAGCGAGCTGTACGTCGAGAGCTTCCTCGAGGAGAAGGACAAGTATTCGACCTTCCTCGGCGGCAACTGTCCGCTCGTCATAATAAAGAACGAGCGGAACCCGGACGGCGGCGTGCTCGTCATGATACGCGACAGCTACGCCGACAGCGAGGCGCCGTTCATCGCGGAGCACTTCTCGGAGGTGCACCTCATCGACCCACGCTACTACAAGATAGGCGGCGCGGCCTACGCCGAGCAGGTCGGCGCGGACGCGGTCGTTGTGAGCTACGGCATATCGAACCTCATCACCACGACGGATTTGATAATGATTGGGCGGTAAAACGCGACAAAACGAAGGAGAGGCGAAAGCCTCTCCTTCGTTTTTGATTGATTGCGGGGTTGCAGCGTTTAGTGAACTTCGACGTTGGCAAGAGCGTAGTTATCTCCACCGCCGGTAGCTTCAATTTTCATTTGAAGGGCACCATAGAGCGGAACTGAGTAGTGGGTAGGCAACATTTCCGGGTGAATGTCGAGCGAAAAAGAGAGCTCACTATCCAAATATATGTTTAGGGTTCCATCATACATGCCATTGCCGTCTATATGACCAATATCGAACTCTAAGGTGTCATAAGCGGCATTGAGATTGAAAAGCGCCCAACCAGAACCTCCAGAGTTTGCAACACGAAATGCATTTGCATACTTCTGCCCGGCCATTGTAACAGTTGTGAATGTTTCGTAGCGGTACGTCTGATACGGCGGGCAGACATCGAGCAGCCACTGGTGCGCACCGGGCTGTTCGCCGATGTAGACCGTGCCGGTCGTGCCGTCCCAACTTATACCCTTGCCGAATATCTGGGTTATCGCGCGTATCGGGACGTAGGTGGTGCCGTTGTACAGGAAGGTCTCGACAGGTTTGCCGTTTTCGCCGGTGGGAATGACAGATACGCCGTCCACGACGAGGTTTACACCCGTGTTGACGGTAATGGTCTTTTTTGCAAGACCTGCGGCGCTCGCTATCGGCAGAGCGAGCACCATTGCGAGCGCGAGCGTGAGCGCTCCCACTCTTGCGAGCATTTTGCGTGTGCGGTTCATGCTGTTACCTCCATTTTTTGATTCGCCGCCATGGCGCGGGAGAGTTGGCGTTGGGGTCCATTCTCCCGCACCCGGTTTCGGCGGAAAACAAAAAGACCGCGCAGGGCTTGTCCCTACACGGCTGCGGAGGCGCAAACGCGCCGAACGCGGCACACGCACATAAAAACCAAACTCCCCTTGTAAAAAAGGAGAAAATGAGCTATAATGAGCGTGCGGTGCGGCCGAAAGGCCGCTGTGTAGGTGCTACAGTCACCTGTGCAGGCGCCTCGGAGCTGCAACTCCGGGGCGCTGCCGCTTATTTTGTTTCCGATTGTATTATAATCGGACGGAAGTAAAATTGCAATACCGCGCGGGAAAATTTTTGGAGAAAACGCGATAAATCAAGCCGGTGGGGCGCGGAAACGTACCCCGCCGGCTTTGTGTTCTGATATTTACCTTAAAATCTTCTCCATCGGCTTGCCCTTCGCGAGCTCGTCGACGAGCTTGTCGAGGCGGCGGATGTCGCGCATGAGTGGGTCCGCTACCGTCTCGACCCGCACCCCGCAGACGACGCCGGTGACGAGTTCCGCCTTGGGGTTCGGGGCGGGCGCGTTCTCGAAGAAGGAGCGGTAGTCGGCGTCCGAAGCAAGCAGTGCTTCAAGCTGTTCCGGCGTGTAGCCGGTGAGCCACCCCGTCACCTCGTCCACCTCGGCGCGGGTGCGACCTTTCCGCTCCGCCTTTGCGACAAGTAGCGGGTAGACCTTGGAAAATTTCATCGCGAATACGCGTTCATTGTTATTTGCCATGGTTAAAACCTCCGTGGGGACTGTTTACCCGTCGAGGTGGACGATCTCCGCGCCGAGAAGCGCCGCCTCCGCCTCGGAGTGGGTGGCGGCGAGTATCGTCCTGCCCTCCGAGTGACGCAGGACGACCTCGGCGGCGTCGCGTCGCGTCGCCTCGTCAAGGCCGGTGAACGCCTCGTCGAGCAGCAGGAGTGGGGAGGGGTACGCGACGGCGCGCGCCAGCGCGACGCGCCGCGCCATCCCGCCCGAAAGCGACGCGGGGAGCGCGTCCGTCTCAGCGCCGAGGCCGAGCTCCGTGAGAAGCGACAACGCGATATCGCGCGCGTCAGGCGCGCCATCGAGCACGAGAAGGACGTTCTCGAGCGCCGTGAGCTGCGGGACGAGCCTGCTCTCCTGGAACACGAACCCGACTCTCTCGGGGACGCCGGTAATGCGCCCGATCTGCGGCGCGAGCAGTCCCGCCGCGAGGCGGAGGAGGGTGGACTTTCCGCTCCCGCTCTCGCCCATCAGCGCGACGCGGGCGCTGTCCGGTATCTCGAGCGAGAAGCCGTCAAAGACCTTCTTCTTTCCGAAGGAGAAGCCGACGTTTTCAAATACGATGCTCATGCCGCCGTCGCCTCCTTTATGTCGGCCGCCGCGCCGAGGCGGCGCGCCGCACGGTCCATCAGCGCGGCGCAGACGTGCTCGAGGAGCACCGAGAGGATTATCGTCACGGCGGTCCAAGCGAAGACGTCCGCCGTGTTGAGGTAGAGCTTCGCGTCGTAGAGCGAACCGCCGATAGACCGCCCTGCGTGCGCTATGACCTCCGCCGCGACGCCGGCCTTCCACGCGAACCCGAGGCTCACGCGCACCGCGCCGAAGATGTGCGGCAGGAGGGCGGGGAGACGTATCGTCCGCCATACGGCGGAGCGGCGGAGGCGGAACGCCCGCGCCATCTCGAGAAGTCCGGCGTCCGCCGAGCCGAGACCCTCGTGTATGTTCGTCCAGACCACGGGAAGCACCATGAGAAAGGTGCAGAAGGTGGGCAGGCGCGCGCCGCGTATCCACACGAACGCGAGCATCACGAAGCTCGCCACCGGCGTCGCCTTGACAACGCTCATTATCGGGCTGAAAAGCGCACGGACGGCGGCGCTCGCGTTCGTCGCGAGCGCGAGAAGTCCGCCCGCGAGCGCGCCGAGAAGCCATCCCGCGAGGATGTTCAGCAGACTGCGTCCGACGGCGCTCCAAAAATCACCCGTCCCCGCGAGCTCAAAAAGCCGCGCGGCAGTAGAAATAGGGCTTGGCAGTAAAAGCTCAAGCCCTATTATCATACTCAATATCTGCCATAGCGCGAGCCACACCGCTGCGGCGCAGACGGTGCGGAGCCACCGCTTACTGTGCGATATAGTAGAGGTCATCGCCCGGAAGCGTGCCGCCCACAGACTGCGGGTTGGCGTTGTAGAGGACTTCGATGAAGCCGGCGGAGAGAGCCTTCATGCTCTCGCCCGACTCAAAGACGATGTTGCACTGCGGGATGGCGGCCTTCGCCATGGCGGCCTTGCCGACGATGCCGTAGCTCTCGGTGAGCTGTGCGGCGGCGTCAAGATTTGCCTCGTCCGTGACCCACTCGACCGACGCCTCATACTCGCTCATGAAGCGGGCGAGGGCATCCGGGTGCTCGTCTATGAACGCCTGCTGGACTATGACGGCGCTCATTACGAGACCGCTGCCGTTCTCGCTGACGGCGCTCCACTCCTCGGTGAGGTCGAGGGCGACGTGGATGTTCTCGTTCTGCATGAGCAGGCTGGAGACGAAGGGCTGCGGGAGGACTGCGGTGTCTGCGGTGCCGGCGGCAAAGAGTCCCGCTATCTCGCTCGGCTCGGCGGCAAACTGCACGTCCGCCGTGACGCCGTTCTTCTCGAGGATATACGCTATAGCGTACTCGGGGGTGCTGTTCTGGCCGGTGGACCATATCGTGAGACCCTCGAGGTCGGCGACCGACGAGATGTCGTCACGGGTGGTGACGAGGTAGAGGGTGCCGAGGGTGACGTTTGCGACTATCTTCACCTTGCCCTCGGTGCGGTTGTAGAGGGTGGCGGCGAGGTTCGTGGGCACGACCGCCGCGTCGAAGTTGCCTTGGATGATGTCGCCAGTCACTTCGTCCGGCGCGTCCGCGAGGGTGAAGGTGTAGCTGTCGGTGAGCTCGTCGGGGGTGTTGTCCGACTTATCCATGAGGCCGAGGAGACCTATCGCCGTCGGACCCTTCATCGCCGCGACGTTTATCTCGGCGGGAACGGCGGGAGCTTCCTCGGAGGGCTCGACAGACGGCTCCTCGGAGGGAACCTCGCTCGGCTCGACGGAAGCAGCTTCGGTGGGTTCGGTGGAAGCGGCGGTGCTCGGCGCGGTGCTGGGTTCGGTGGAGGTAGTGCTTCCGCCGCCGCAGCCGGCGAGCGCCGCGAGCATCATTACGGCAAGGATAAGTGCGATAATACGTCTTTTCATCTTATTTGTCCTCCAATATGGTAACATTTTTCCCGTCACGGGATATTCTTCCGTTCAGTTCGAGAATGTCGAGCGCGCGGTAGAGCGAGGTGCGCGAAATGCCGAGCGCGCGGCTGACGCCGCTCCAGCTCTGAACGGTGAAGGTCGGCTTCCCGCCGCTTGCGCTTACAAGCCAGAGCTCGAGCGCGTTCGGAATATTCGGGGCGGTGAAGTTCTCAATCTTCGCGTTCAGGAAGCGGACGCGGTCGGTGAGAAAGCCGATGTAGCGCACCGCGCAGTCCGGGTTTTCGCGGAAGAGCCTCTCGAGAAGTATTCCCGGAATGAAGGCTATTTCGCACGCGCTCGCCGCACGGACGGTCGAGATGTAGTGCTCGGGCTCGCCGAACGCCGCCGCGACGCCGAACATCCCGCCCCGGCCGAGCCGGTTGAGGTGTACGCCCGCCTCGTTTTCCACGTC
>CANPWY010000122.1 GCA_947585215.1 uncultured Clostridia bacterium | reverse complement strand
TGCTCGAGCCCCGCGGCTATCGCGAAGCCGCCTCCGTCCGGCACGGTGCGGTAGAACACGTCGAAGTAGCACACGTTCTCGGCCATCCCGCTGAGGAAGTAGCCGTTCGCCATCGTAAGCTCGTAGAAGTCGCAAAGCAGAGTGTAATTGTTCTTGTTCATAACATATCGCCAGCGTTCGGATGATTTTTGGGGGTACCCCGTCAGATGACGTCGATGTGCAGGTTTGTCAGAATGTCGTACGCCTCTTCCTCCAGCTTCGGATCGTTCGAGGCGCACGCAGAGCGGACGACCGCTATCCGCGCGTTCGGAAGCGCCGCCTTCGCCATCACCGCGTTGCTTATTACGCAGATGTTCGTGACGACGCCCGCGAGCGTCACCTCGTCATAGCCGCCCGCGCGCAGACGCTCGGCAAGCTCTAGCGATGGGAACGTCGGCTTTTCGATGCACTCGCCCTCCCGCGCCTCCGCCGCGACGGCGGGCGTGAGCCGCCAGCCGTCCGTGCCGCGGACGCAGTGCGGCACCGGCAGGTGCTGTCCCTCCACCGTATCCATGTAGTCGGTGCCGTGGGTGTCGAGGGTGAACAGCACGTCGGAGCTGCTCTCCCGTGCCCCACGGATGAGTTCGACAAGATTCGGCTCCGCCTTCACCGCCGCCTCGAAGCCGAGCGCGCCCGTAACGAAGTCATTCTGGAAGTCGACCACGACAAGTACCCGTTTCACCTTTTATCGCCCCGCAGTATCGCATAAATTAAATGTATTATACGCCTGATTTTGTAGAATTACAACGTTTGCGCTTGACATATTACCGCGTCGGAAGTATGATTTTATTAGCGACTGCGAAAATATGAAACGGAGGGAAACCCATGAAAATAGGAATGAGCAGTTACTGCCTCACCCCCGCGATGGCGGCGGGGCGCAAGAGCGTCTACGACGTCATAGACTGGGCGGCAGACCACGGCTGTGAGCACATCGAATTTGTACCGTTCTACCTGCCCTTTGTCGACGAGGAGAAGGGCGCACTCGACACCGGACTTATTGACTCGGTTCGCGAGAAGTGCGCGGAGCGCTCGCTTGAGATCTCGACCTACTCCGTCAACGCCGACCTGATAATTCCCGACCCTGCGGAGCGCCGCCGCGAGATAGAGCGCGTCAAGCTGCATATAGACGCCGCCGCGAGGCTCGGCCTGAAGCTCATGCGGCACGACATCGCGGGCTTCCGCCGTCCGTTCGAGACGAACACCGCCGAGAACTTCGAGCGTGAGCTTCCGCTGATGGTCGAGGGCGCGCGCGAGCTCTACGACTACGCCGCCTCCCTCGGAATTACGACGACGCTTGAGAACCACGGATTCTTCTGCAACGGCTCGGACCGGCTGATACGTCTCATACAGGAGATAGACCGTCCGAACATCAGCATGACGCTTGACGTAGGCAACTTCCTCTGCGTGGACGAGTATGAGTACGCCGCCGTGAAGAAGTGCATCAAATACGCTAAGATAATCCACTTCAAGGACTTCTACATCCGCGAGAAGTCGAAGCTTCCGGGGCAGACCGAGATGTTCAACTGCGACTGCGGGTCGTGGTTCGAGACGCTCGGCGGCAGGATGCTCCGCGGCTCGATAGTCGGCCAGGGCGACCTCGATATATGGGAAATAGCGCGGATAATCAAGGGCTCCAGCTTTGACGGCTACGTCTCGGTGGAGTTTGAGGGCATGGAGGAGTGCGAGCAGGGCACGCGCATCTCTCTCGATATGGCGAGGGCTATCCTCGCTCTCGCATGAAGCGGGAGAAGTCTTGCGGCGCCGTCGTCATTGACGACCGCGGCCGCGTGCTTGTGATAAAACAGACGGCGGGGCACACGGCGTTCCCGAAGGGACACGTCGAGCCCGGCGAGACCGAGGCCGAGACCGCGAGGCGCGAGATCCTTGAGGAGACCGGCATAGAGGTGGAGATAGACGAGCGCTTCCGCACGACCGACGCGTTCTCTCCGAAGGCCGGTGTGATGAAGGACGTCGTGTACTTTCTCGCGCGGCCGGTGGGCGGCGAGCTCCGCCCGCAGAAGGGAGAGGTCGAAAGCCTCGCGTGGCTCACGCCGGATGAGGCGCGCGCCGCCGTGACCTACCCCGCGTCGCGGAGGATACTGGACGAGGCGATGGCCTTCCTGAACGAACACGGAGACGCCTAGCTCCGTTTCTCTTCACTCTCATAATACATTTCACTGGAGGACAGACATGAAGGTACTTATCGTAAACGGAAGCCCGCGCATGAACGGGAACACCGCCCTTGCTCTCGGCGAGATGGAGAAGGTCTTTGCCGAGGAGGGCATCGAGGTCGAGCGAATGGATATCGGCGCACAGGCGATACGCAGCTGCATCGCCTGCGGAAAGTGCGGTACGCTCGGGAAGTGCGTCTTTGACGACGCGGTGAATCTCGCCGCTCAGAAGTTTGAGGAGTGCGACGGGCTCGTTGTCGGCAGTCCGGTCTACTACGCCTCCGCAAACGCGACGCTCGTGGCGTTCCTCACCCGTCTCTTTTACAGCACGACCTTCGACAAGACGATGAAGGTCGGCGCGGCGGTCGTCTCCGCGCGCCGTGGAGGACTCACCTCCTCCTTTGATGAGCTAAACAAGTTCTTCACGATATCCGGCATGCCCGTAGCGTCGAGCAGCTACTGGAACGGCGTCCACGGCGCCGCTCCCGGCGAGGCCTCGGGCGACGCGGAGGGTCTTCAGACCGTGCGCACCCTTGCCCGCAACATGAGCTTTCTCATAAAGAGCATAGCTCTCGGCAAGGAGAAGTACGGCCTTCCGAAGAAGGAGAAGACGGTGCGCACGAACTTCATCCGCTGACCGGCGCCGTCACAAGTCAAAGCAATTAAGGGGCAGGCTCACGCCTGCCCTTTTGTCTTTCTCCGCGGAGTAGACTTTTCTCCGCTTATATGATACAATAGCGAAAAAAGACGCAAAGAATATGGGAGGCAGGATATGATACTCTCGGACGGGACGATACGCAGGATGCTCGGAGACGGCACGCTCCGCATCACACCCATGGAGGAAAGCCAGATACAGCCCGCAAGCGTGGACATACGGCTCGGCAGTACCTTCAGCGTGGTGGAGGACTCTCCCTCGGGAAAGATAACCCTCGAAAACGAGATACGCTACCGCACCATCACAAGCGACACCTATGTGCTTCTGCCAAACCAGTTCGTCCTCGCGACGACTATGGAGTTCTTCGACCTGCCAAACGACATCACGGCGTTCGTCGAAGGACGCAGCTCACTCGGAAGGATGGGCCTCTTTATCCAGAACGCCGGGTGGGTCGACCCCGGCTTCAAGGGCGAGATAACGCTTGAGCTCTACAACGCGAACCGCTGTGCCATCGAGCTGAAGGCGGGTCGGCGCGTGGGTCAGCTAGTGTTCAGCCGTATGGACGCCGCGGCGGAAAATCCCTACAACGGGAAGTATCAAGGTCAGCGCGGCGCTACCGGCTCGCGCGTCTACCTCGACGAGGAGACCGAGTGACATGAGCGAGACGCTCAGGACGGTCATCCTTCCGGACGGCTCGCCGCTCGAATATACGCTTGTGCGCGGCGGCGTGAAGAACATCAATCTGCGCGTCCGGACGGACGGCACGGTGCGCGTCTCCACGCCCGCGAGGGTGCCCGTGGGTACTGCTGACGGCATCGTGCTCGGGCGCGCGGAGTTCATCCGCTCCGCGCGTGAGGAGCTTCGCCGCCGCGAGGAGCGGCGTCCCTCTCCGGAGCGGCGCATCCCGGAGGCAGAGTGCCGCGCCGCCATCCGCGCGGCGGTGGACGCGGTCTACCCCGCGTTCCGGTCCATGGGCGTCCCCTACCCCGAGCTGCGCTTCCGCGATATGAAGACGCGCTGGGGCGTCTGCCGGTACCGCGACGGGATAGTCACCTTCAACACACGCCTCGCCTACGCGCCGAGGGAATGTATAGAGTACGTCGCGGCGCATGAGCTCTGCCACTTCATCCATCCGGACCACTCCGCGCGCTTCCACGCCCTCATGGCATCCGTCATGCCGGACTACCGCGAGAGAAAGCGGCGTCTCTCGGAGAGCGCCGCCGCGTGGCTGTAGTCATCTCGCGGCGAATCGCAGTCGCGGGCCAAAGCCCGCTCCTTTACCAATTCGCCGCGAGGCCGCCGGACAGGGCAAAGCCCTGCCGACGGCAACGCTCCGCTCTGCAATTCCCGCGCGGTCGGCGACCGCGTGGGAGCCCTTCTGATTGAAATGCTCGCCGGAAACGAATTCCGGCTCCGCAAAGTTGCTTGCCTATGGCAAGCAACTTTAACCGCTGCGAACAGCGAGGGCGCAAACCGATTCCTCATCTGATATTCTACAGCCCTCGCCCGCAATATTCGCTTTGCGAATATTGCCCGACATTGAGCGTATTGTTGGGCGGAACCGCCTTCGGCGCTTCGAAGCCCGCTCGCGGCGAATCGCGCTGCGCCCTGCCCCGCACGGACGTTCCGCGCATATTGAAAGCGGCACCGCCGTATGGCATCATTGAGCTACGAAGGCATCTCGCCGCGATTTTAGAAATTTTTAAGCTTTAGTTTCTTTGGATTTTAGATTTCCCTGATATGATAAGACTGTAAGCTCAAAGGAGACGTCTCACGCGGGCTTCGGAAAGGAGCGGCTTATGAAAAAGCTCAGAAACAACAAACACTTTATAACGTTCGTGTGCCTCATTGTCGGGTCGGCTCTGCTCTGCTCCGCGGCGGTCGCGAACATCGGCAACGCCGGAGGGTATGAGGCGTACAAGGACGGGCTTCTCGGCCTCTTCTCCCTCGACAACTACTCCGCCACGCTGAAGGGAACCGTCCTCTTTGACGGCGAGGTCGTCGAGGAGGCGAACTACACCGAACAGCTCAACCGAGACGCCGGCGTGGGCGAGGCGGCGGCATACAACACCGAGGATGATGACGGCCTCTACTCCAACTGGTATGTCGTCAACCCCGCCGACCACGAGAGCGGCGACAAGTACACCTCCTACTACTTCAACGGCGCCCATTACTCGAACGGTTCTCCTAAGGACAGGTCGTGGTCGCTGACCTCCACCAACTATCTCAGCTCCTCCTTCAGCGGCGGCTTTGACCCGGACGACGCGGACTCCGCGAAGGTCGTGCGCCTGCTCGAGGCGGCGGCGGATCTGCTCGTGGGAGACATCAAGAACAACTTCGTCTACCTCGGCGGCGAGAACGGCAGCTCCAGCTACCGCGTGAGCCTCAGCCAGAGCCAGCTTCCCGAGATAGTGAACGCGGCCATCTCGCTTGTACTGAGCGAGTACACCGGCTATAACGGCAGCATCATTTACGAGGAGCCCGTTGTCCCAATTGCCGAAACAGCAGAATCTACTCCACAGGTAACTACCGAGGCATACTCCGGCTACGGCTACTACACCTCCGCACCACAGGCAACTGCGGAGCCGGTCGACCCAGACTACTACACCTCTCAGCCTAAGGACGACGACCCGGACGCAGGCAAGACCGACTATGAGAAGCTGCTTGACAGCATCGAAGTCCCGTTTGCCGACAT
>CANPWY010000121.1 GCA_947585215.1 uncultured Clostridia bacterium | reverse complement strand
CGGCTTCAGCGTGTCGATACGCTCGGAAAATCTGAAATTCATCGCTATGCCTCCAAACGGTACGGGCCTCGCGCGCGGACTTTTCCGCCGCCGCGAATTTTGCCTATACTTATTAATATTTTAGCATATCCTGCCCGCACTGGCAAGAGTTTGTTTCGGGCGCGGCGGCTTTGCGGTGCAAGACGACAAAACCGACAGGGCATGAGCCCTGCCGGTTTTTCGTCTCAGCGCATTACAAACCGCATTACTTCGCGGAAAAGCATTTCTTGCAGAACGCGTCCACAAGGTCGAGCACTTCGTCAGTCCAGAACTCCGGGCCGCCGTGGTCCGCGCCCTTGATAAGGTACAGGTCGGCGGGGTGGCCGGTCTTTTTCAGCTGTTCGTAGATGACGGCACTGCACGTGCAGTTGACGACGCGGTCCTTCGTGCCGTGGAACATCAGCACCGGCGGCATCACGGTGCTCGCGTCGATGTTGCACTCGACCGAGAGCGCCCGCGCAAGCTCCGGATGCTCGAGCAGGTTCTTCCCGCCCATGACGCGACCCTCCGGGCTGTCCGGCAGGCAGTGCAGGACCTGGATGGGGTTGGAGTCGGGCGCCATGACCGAGGACGAGCCGTAGTAGCTCACTACGCCGCACGGCGCCGCGCTGACGCCGGGGAACAGGTTGTCCTCCGTGTCGTCGTCATTGAGCATGCCGCCCCACATCGCGGTGTGTCCGCCGGACGAGTCGCCCGCGAGGACGACCTTCGCCGGGTCGATGCCGAACTTGTCGGCATTACTGCGGAGGAAGCGGATGGCGTTGCGCGCGTCCTTAATCTGCGCGGGGAACGCCGCAAGCCCGGAGTGGCGGTACTCCACGATGGCGCAGACGTATCCGCGCAGAGCTAGCTTTGCAAGCGACGCGACGTTGCCGTAGACGTACTGCGGCATCCACGCGGAGCCCTGTACAAAGACGTAGCAGGGCAGCGGCTCTGCGGGTATCTTCTTCTCCGCCGCGACGCGCTTGTTGCGGCACTCGGGGATAAGTATCTGGAGATGCAGAGGGTGTCCGTCCGGCTTCGCGTACTCCACGTCGTGCAGGTACATGACGCCCGGCTCGTCGCCGGTAGTTTTGATGATGTGCGCACCCTCCGGACAGCCCTCGAACTCGGGCAGTTCTTCGTAGGTCCATGCTTTGACTTCCATGACATTTCCTCCTTGAAAGTTTTTTGGTTTTGCCGTGTGCTTTGCGCTCCATGTTTTGAGATTATTATACCATATCGCAAAACGATATGGTATAATAAATTTAAACAGCGCAGAGTCCGCCGGCGACGGACGTTATCCGGCGGCCTGTTGCTATACCGATACGAAAAGAGGCGGAAAAATGAAACGGATAGACGAACTGCTCGCCGGAAAGGGCGGAAGCTACATTCTGCCCTTCTTCTGGCAGCACGGCGAGGACGAGGCGACGCTCCGGGACTACGTCCGCGCCATCTACGAGGCGAACATCCGGGCGATGTGCGTCGAGTGCAGGCCGCACCCGGATTTCTGCGGTCCGAAGTGGTGGGAGGATCTGGACGTCATTCTCGACGAGGCCAAAAAGCGGGGCATGTCGGTCTGGATACTTGACGACGACCACTTCCCCACCGGCCACGCGAACGGCGGGATAGAGAACGCTGACATCTCCCTCCGTCCGTGGTATGTGGAGAGCGTGGCGGCGGACTGCTACGGTCCCTCCCCGGCAAACCGCTTCGACATAGCAGGCGCGATAGAGAAGGCCACCGCGCCCTCGAACGACCCGCGCGCGGCGATGATGCTCCGCGGCGGGCAGAAGCTTCACTTTGAGGACGACGTCGAGATACTGAGCGTCGCCGCGTGGGAGCTGGACGAAAACGGACGGATGGTCAGCTGTACCGACGTGAGTTCCTTCGTGCAGGACGGCGTGCTCGTGTGGGACGTTCCTAACGGCTCCTGGCGCATCTACGTCACCTTCCTCACCCACAACGGCGAGGGGCGCACCGACTACATAAACATTCTGGACGGGGACAGCGTTCGGGTGCTCATAGACCGTGTGTACGAGTCGCACTATGCCCGTTACCGTGCGGACTTCGGCGGGACGATAAAGGGCTTCTTTTCCGATGAGCCGATGGTCGGCAACATCGCGGGTATGTACGCGACGGGGCAGCTAGGCGGCGAGCGCAAGCTTACGAACCCGTGGCAGAAGAACCTGCCCGCGATGCTCGAGGAGAGGCTCGGCGGCGAGTGGAAGATGCTCCTCGGCCTCCTCTGGGGCGACGGCACGGACGAAATGACCGTCGCCGTGCGGCAGGCGTACATGGACGCCGTGACCCGGCTCATTGAGAAGAACTTTGCAGGACAGCTCAGCCGCTGGTGCGAGGAGCACGGCGTGGAGTACATCGGCCACATCTGGGAGGACGCGCACCTCTCGTCCGCGCTCGGCGGCGGTCTCGGACACTACTTCCGCGCCATGCACGGCAACCACATGGGCGGCGTGGACATAGTTTTCAGCAATCAGATGAAGCCGTGGTCGGATCGCCGCGCCGCCGACAGTCACGGCGGGGCGGACTTCTACTACTACGTCCTCGGGAAGTTTGCCTCGAGCCACGCGTCCTTCGACCCGCACAAGCGCGGCCGCGCCATGTGCGAGATATTCGGCGCGACCGGTTGGGACTTCGGCGTGGACAAGATGAAGTACCTCGCCGACAACTTCCTTGTTAACGGCGTCAACTACTTTGTCCCGCACGCGTTCTCACCCAAGGCGTTCCCCGACCCTGACTGCCCGCCGCACTTCTACGCCCACGGCGAGAACGCGCAGTACCGCCACTTCGCAAGGCTGATGCAGTACATGCAGCGGGTCTGCCATCTTCTGAACGGCGGAAAACATTCGGTAGAGGCCGCCGTGCTCTACAACGCCGAAAGTGACTGGGCAAGCGAGCACTCCGGCGTCACGCACAAGATGTTCTGCGAGACGCCCGCAAAGGAGCTCGGGCAGAACCAGATAGACTATGATATAATCCCCATAGACCTGCTCGAAGACGGCTCCGAGCTCGGGGACGGCGTCCTCACGGCAAACGGCGTCACATACAAGGCGCTCGTCGTTCCCGCCACAGACTACACCTCCCCCGCGCTTGCGGACTTCTCCGAAAGGGCGAAGGCCGCCGGCTTCCCGGTGCTCTTTATAGACGTACTCCCACAGGCGGTGAAGGACGGACGGAAGATCACGGCCGTGGGAGAGGTCGTGGCGCTCGGGGATCTGGTATCCGTACTGCGCGGCAAGGGACTTGGCGATATTGCGATAAGCCCCGCCTCCCACTCCGTGAAGTATTACCACTACCGCCACGAGGACGACCTGTATATGCTCGTAAACAACGACCTCGGCAAGCCCTACGAGGGCGTCGTGACCTTCCCCAACACCGGGAAGGCGTATATCTACGACGCGTACCGAAACGAGGTACGCGCCGCCGAGCAGACGGTGCGCGGCGGCACAAGCGAGCTCCGCGTGACTATCCGCGCATACGAGCCAATCATCGTGTTCTTCGGCGAGTACAACGGCGCTCTCACCCCGGAGGTACGTCCCGAAGGGAAGGAAATCGAGCTCACCGGCTTCCGGCTGTCCTCCTGCCTCGCGACGGAATACCCGAGCTTCGGCAAGGCCGTGGAGATTGAGCGGTGCGTGGACGTCGCCGCAAACTACCCGGAGTTCATGGATTTCTACCGCTACGAGACGGAGTTCGAGCTGGACGCCGCCTGTCAGGTCGTGCTGAAGCTCGACTATGTCTCAGATGGCACGGAGGTGTGGCTGAACGGCGTTCCCTGCGGCGCGCGCATCGCGCCGGAGTGGGTCTTCGACCTCACCGCGGCGGCAAAGCCCGGAAAGAACAGCCTGCGCATCGAGGTCGCCGCCACGCCGAACCGCAAGGTGCTCGCGATGCACCTGCCGGAGGGCTTCTCGATGGGCGGCGTACCCGACGCGGTGCGCCCGGAGGGAATCGTCGGCGCGGTGAAGCTCTTTATAAAGTGATCCAGCGAAAAACGAAACAGTCAACTTAAAATCAGAGGAGGTTTTGTTATGTCAAACGTACCTTATTTCAAAGCAAAGGAGATAGCGCGCCGCGCCTGGCAGATAGAGTACAACTTCACCGACCGGGAGCACGTCTACTGCTATCTGGTGGAGGGAAGCGAGGCGGCGCTCGTCATCGACACGATGTACGGCTACGGCAATCTGAAGGCGTTTTGCGAAACTCTCACCGACAAGCCGCTGAGGCTCGTAAATACGCACTTCCACTTCGACCACACCGCCGGCAACTTCGACTTCGACCGCTGCTATATGCACCATGCGGACATCGCCGCATTCTATGATTCCCGCGTGAGCACACCCGAGCAGATGCTCGAGCGCGCCCGCGAGGAAGCAAAGGACGAGTACAAGGCGGACATGGAGGTCTCCGACTTCTGCGCGGCGCGGGATATGAAGGTCTACCCGCTCTACGACGGCGACCTGCTCGACCTCGGCGACCGCCGCATCGAGGTCGTGGACGTGGGCGGACACTCGCCCGGCAGCGTCGTCTTTATCGACCGCGCGCTTCGCATTGCCTTCACCGGAGACGCCTGCAACGGCAACACGCTGCTCGACTTCGGCAACGCCCTCCCCGTGGACACATATCTCAAGAATCTGCTGCACCTGAAGCATTTCCAGCCCGAATTTGATATGTGCTACGGCGGCCATCAGGTGTTTACGTCCGGTATAATCGACGAGGGCATCGAGCTTGCGGCGAGGGTTCTCGCCGGGAGCGACGACCGCGAGGAGAGCGTCGGGCTCTTCGGGCAGAAGGTCATATACGCCGCGCGTCACGGCGCGAGCCCCATCGAACGCGCCGACGGCAAGAGCTTCAACATGAGCTACGACCCCGACCGCCGCTTCGCCGGGAAGAAACAGCCCCGCGTGATAGATTTCAAGCCGACTACGCCGTTCTAAGAAGCCAAAGGCGGCGGGACGCAGAGCGGTTCCGCGCGAGACCCGCTACAGGCCGAACATAATTTGTGTGCATTTTGCACCCCGCAACGGCGCGGCTTCCTTTGCGGCATTGAAACCCCTTTCGCGGCGGCGAAAACCGAGACCGCTGCAAGAGCAAAGAAAGAGCCCGAAGTCGTTGAGACTTCGGGCTCTTTCCTTTGGCAAAGGCCGCGCATTTTGATAGAAACAACAGCTGGGGGTTCACCAAGGGGGGGCTGAGGGGTTCATGTGAACCCCCCTGTACGGGCATGAAAGATGAAAAAACCAGATGAGCGGTCAAGAGACTGTCCATCTGGTTCTTTGTTGTTAGATTATCACACGGTTATTTCTATGCCGCCGCGGAATTTGAAAGTGAGGGCTCCGGTGCCGTGGACTCGCACGTTGTCAATGACCTCCAGCCAAAGACGGTCATCAAAATAATCGATCGCCCGGTCCCGCTCGGAAAGCTCGAACATGAACCCGCCAATGGCTTTGGCTTTCGTATCCAGCTCGCTTTTCCTCTTGAACAGCTCATCGAGGCGACAGCCTATTGCGCCGCGTCGCTCCTCCAGGGCTTCATAGTTTGCAAGATACTCCGACTGGTTGTCGGCGTTGGCGAAGTT
>CANPWY010000120.1 GCA_947585215.1 uncultured Clostridia bacterium | reverse complement strand
GCGGTCTGCATCAACGAGTTTGTGGACGGCGGGCTTCCGCCGATACGCCGCACCGAGGAGGTATACCCGGAGCTGAAAGGCAGAGTCCCGGCAAACCAGTTCATGCTCGGGCGCGACCTTATCGTCGCGCCGGTGTGTGACATCGAGCAGGGAGCGGTGGAGGTCGCGCTCCCCGAGGGCTCGTGGGTACACCTGATGAGCGGGGGAGACTACATCGGCGCGCCGCATACCGTGGAGTCACTGCCGGGGAACCCGGCGGCCTTCTTCCGACGGGACGGCGGGAGCGCAGGCTTCTTCCGCTCGATAGCGGAGGAGCTGGAGTGACCCTCGCGGCGGACGCCGGAGCCGCGTCATGTTCCCAGCGTGCCGAATATATCGCCCTGACGCGTTCGGTGCGCGAGCATCCGCCGCTTTCGACCGTAAAACGATAATAAGGCCGCCGCGAAACGGAAGTTTCGCGGCGGCCTGTTCTGTTCTGTGTGCCGTGAAGATACGAACGAGCGTGGAGATGACGCCGGTCTAGCCCTGCTTTCCCTCGAGCGCGTCCGTCACGTTCTTTTCCATCCGCGCTATCACCTCGTGCGCGTTCCTGAGCTCCTCGTCGCTGAATCCCACGGTGAGCAAGCGGTTCCAGTCCGCGAGGTGAGTAAATATCTCCTGCATGCCCTCCTCGCCCTTCTCGGTGAGGAAGATGCGGTTCTGACGGCGGTCGGCACTGTCCGGCTCACGGCGGATGTACCCCTCGTCCTCAAGCTTCTTTACGGCCCGCGCGACGTTTCCCTTGTCCGCGCAGAAGTACCCGACAAGAAAGTCCTGACTCGCCCCGGGGTTGCGGTTTATCGCGAGCATATAGTTATACAGCGCCCCTCCGAGCCCCTTCGACGCGAGCCGCGCCGTCATGAAGCGCTTTTTCCGCCGCTGTATCCTGTTTATCATTCTTCCGAACTCGTGCGAGAACTCACTTTCCATTTTACTTTCCTTTCCGTTCAATGAAGAAGAGCGAGCCGTTCACCGGCTGACCCGCCTCTGCCGCTCTCTGCTTCAGCTCCCGGCTGACCCGCGCCGCGAGCGGCAGTGTCAGCGCAAACGAGAGTATGTCCGCCACGGCCTGAGCGCTCGCGAGACCGTACACACCGAATATGAGCGGCAGCAGCGCCACCGCCGGGATGAAGAATATCCCCTGACGCGAAAGGCTGAGGACCGCCGCTCCTGCGGCCTTGCCGAGCGCGGCGTAGGTCATGTTCGTGACGATGCACCACGCGTGTATCGGCAGTGCGACGCACTGGAGGACAAGCGAGAACACGCCGACGCGTATCGTCTCCTCATTCGTGCTGAACACGCCGATGATCGGCCGCGCGAAAATGCCAACCGCCAACGCGAGTATGCTTATCGCGACGGTGCCGGTCCACTGCATGAAGTGCATCGCGTCGAGCACGCGGTCATAGCGCTTCGCGCCCCAGTTGAAGCCCGCCACCGGCTGATAGCCCTGTCCGTAGCCGAGTATCGCGGAGGTGATGAACATCATTATGCGGTTGACTACCGAGATGGCCGCGAGCGCCGCGACGGAGAAGCCGGACGCCATGTTGTTTGTGATGATGGTCGCTATCGTCGTGAGTCCGTTGCGGAAGAGGCCGGGGCTGCCCATCTTCGTGACCTCGCCCACGATCTCGCGCGAGAAGTGTACCTTGCGGATGCTTATCCGCAGGAGCGACTTGCCGCGGAGGTATGTCGACAGAAGTATCGAGAAGCTCACAAGCTGGGATATAGCCGTCGCTATCGCGGCGCCGCGGACGCCGAGCCCGCAGACGTGTATCAACAGCGGGTCGAGCGCGATATTCAGCACCGCGCCGCTCACGAGCCCCACCATCGAGAAGAAGGCGTTGCCCTCCGCCCGCAGACATTGGTTCATCACGAACTGCGAAGCGTAGATAGGCGCGGCGAAGAGCATGAAGCTCGCGTAGTCCTTGGCGTATCCTTCGAGCGCGGAGTAGAGCGCGTACTGCTCCGCATCGACGCCGAGAAACGGCGTGGGATCCTTTGCTCCGAGAAGACGCACGAGCGGGTCCATGAATATGAGCCCCGCCGCCGTCAGCAGAAGTCCTATCCCGAACGCCGTGAAAAACGACGTGGAGAGGGTCTGCTGTGCCTGCTCGTCCCGGTTCGCACCGAGAAGGCGCGCTATGTAGCTGTTCGCACCGACCGCTATGGCCATGCCTATCATGCTTATCATGCTCGTAAGCGACATATTCACGCCGACCGCGCCGGTCGCCGCGTCGCCGAGCTTGGACACAAAGAAGGTGTCCGCCATATTGTAGAAGCTGGTCACGAGCATCGAAACTATCGTCGGGACTGCCATGCGCGGCACGAGTGACGGTATCGGCATCGTGAGCATCATTGTTCTGCGGCGTTCCTGCTTGGAGTCGCTCATAGGGTATCACACTTTCGCTTACATTTTTATTTATGATACCACATTTTCGCTTCTCTTGTCAATCGCGGACGGCTACATGAAGAGCGCCGCGGCGCACAGTACAAGCCCGAAGCCCGGCACTCCGAGCGCTCCGCAGGCGGCGGCGGTGAGCGGGTTCACGGCGACGCTCACGCCGGTGTACGGCGCGGCGAGGTCGAAGGCGAGGAGCGCCGCCGCCCATCCCGCCGAACGAAGTATGAACCGTGCCGCAAGCCCCGGAAGACGCTCCGGCTTCAGTTTGATTCTTATGCCGTTCCCGGCGCGGACGCCCGCGCGGGAGATATGTCCGTTTTCCATTACGCCCTCCTATCTCAGCGGCTTGAAGGCCGGCCGATTGTCGTATCCCTCCTCGCGAACGCGGCGCAGAAGGTAGCTGTACCGCGCCTCGAGCGACTTTATCTCAAACGCCGTCGCGTCCACGAGCTCCGGTTCGCAGACGTACTCGAAGCAGTTCCTCGCGGTCTCAAGGCGCTGTTTGGTGTCGGCAAGCGCGTCGAGCAGCTCCCGGCGCTCGTCCTCCTCCGGGGCGGGCGGCCGCAGTTTGAATATACCCATGGGTTCGACCTCCTTTGTCTTAAAGGTATCTCGGTATAATGTATATGTCCGTCGTGACGGCAATATAATTTTTTCCTTTAAAGGCAGAGTTTAACCCAAATATTCTAGGCGGAGACGGTCATACTATGCTCGGACGGTGAAGAAACGGCAATCAGACCGGTGGAGAACATCTCTCCGAATGGTCACCTGAGTCACCGTCAAGGGTGTCCCGCCCGCGCGATGCGGACGAGGGCGCGGTAAAGACGGCGAAAATGCTCTGGAGGCATAGAGTAACCGCAAAGTGTGCGGCCGGGCTCTGGAGGCACGGCGCGCGCCGGTCGGCAAGGCCGGGGCGAAGAAGTTCTGAAACACGGACTGTCCCCCGACAACGCCGAGGCAGCAAAAGGGCGAGCGGATAATACCGCTCGCCCGATCTGCCCCAAACGGTGCTTCGCACCGTTTGGGGACCCCTTCAATTAAAATGCTCGGCGGAAATGAATTCCGCCTGCGCGAAGTTGCTTGCCTGCGGCAAGCAACTTCAACCGCTGCGAACCGCGAGGGCGCGAACAGATTCCTCATCCGATATTTTACCGCCCTCGCTAGCAATATTCGCTTCGCGAATATTGCCCGACATTGTGCTAAATAGAACGCGGTTGCCGCCTTCGGCGGCAAAGTCCTGACGGACTTTTGCGCATCGCGGCAAATCGCGCTCGCATGGTGCGTGTAATGTCGGGCTTTCGGCGCTCTGCGCCGAAAGCTGATGCGCCCGGTAAACGGTTGGGCGCAGTAAAAGCTGGCGGGCGCATTCTTACCAATTTGCCGCGAGGCCGCCGAACAGAGCAGAGCTCTGCCGGCGGCAAGCGCTCCGCTACGCGCCGAGTTTTCCGCCTTCGGCGGAAAATCGACGCATTCCCACGCGGTCGGCGACCGCGTGGGAGCCCTTCTGATTGAAGTGCTCGGGGCGAATGAATCGCCCCTGCGCGATGTTGCCTACGGCAACATCAACCGCGCGAACCGGCGCGGAACCGCCTGTCGGCGAAAACTTGCGAGGCTCCGAGATACCCGGCGGGAACCGTCGTCAAAGCTCCAGCTGCATATACTCATCCGAGCCGGCAAAGCCCAGTTCTGCGTACAGCGGACGAGCCATATCCGTGGCGTCCAGGATGATCTCGGTTGCACCGCGCCGGCGTGCTTCCTCGATGACCGTCTCAAGTATCCTGCGAGCTGTTCCTCGGCGTCTGAAGGGCTTTCTTACATACACATTCATGAGGTGGCCGCGCAGACCGGTGGGATGAGAGGGCGTAGGCATGACCCTGACAAAGCAGAGCGTCACGCATCCGACCGTCACGCCGCCCTCCTCGGCGAGGACGGTAACGCCGTCTCCGCGCGCGAAGTAGTCGCGCGTGTGCCGGACAAACGCGGCGTCCGGCACAAAGCCGTCCTCCCGAGGACCGAGCTCGGACAGCATCTCGAGCCGCATCTTGGTAAGCGTGTCGGTATCCTCCGACCCCGCAAAACGTATCTCTGCCATCCGGCCACCTCCGATTTTGATTTGAAAAAAGCGGCGGCGCAAAGCGCCGCCGCTCAGTAGAAGTTTACTTTCCGAGTGCGTTTTCGACCTGAATGGCGGCAAGACCGTCGGCGACTCTGTCGCCCGTCATGTCGCGCTGTTCCACCGACTTTTCGTTCAGATACATTGTCTGAGGATTCGCGGCGGTGAACGCGTCCCAGCGCGGAAGTCCCACGCCGTTCGGGTCGCCGGTCCTTGCAAAGTTCGTCCAGTAGTCGGTCATGGCGCGGCTGAGGACGTAGTCGCCCGGCCCGAAGCCCGGCTCGAGCGAGCGCCAACAGCGGTCGATCGTGCCGAAAATGTACCACAGCTCGCTCGAATGGAACGCGCCGGGGTCGTCAACGCCCGGCATGTGCCGGTCGAAGTAGTAGATGTGGAGCGGCTTGCGGCCGTTCTTCTCCTCAGCTATCGCCCACGCGTAGGGCGTGACGCGGCCGCCGACGCGGGCGCGCGCCTTGTTTGCCGCGGGAACGTCCGCGTCGCTCTTTACGCCGAACAGCTCAAGAACGCGCTCGGCGTCCGCGCCGTAGGTGCGGCGGACGAGCGCCTCGTGCTCCTCCTTGGTGTTTACGGGAAAGCCGCCGAAGAGCGCGCCGTCGCCCGACACCGAGCCGGTCATTATGTCCACCTTGTGGTGCTCTCCCGCGGCTATCGCCGCGCCGGGAGCCTTCTTCAGCAGGACGCCGTCGACACAGGGAGCCATCCCCATGAACATGCCCTGTTCCGCGAGTATCGCCTGCGCGCGGTTGTTGAACTCGTAGGCGTCCATCGCGATGACCTCGTCTATCGTCTTTCCGAGCCCCTCGCATATGATCTCACCCGCGCGCTCGAGGTCCGACATCGTCGTCTCGCCGCCGAGGGTGTTTATCCCTCCGGCGGACTGGACTATCGCGCGGCGGAACAGTCCCTCGCTCGCGGGGCTCATGAGCAGGACCTGAACCATCGCGCCGCCGGCGGACTGTCCGAAGACGGTGACGTTTTCCGGGTCACCGCCGAAGGCCGCAATGTTCTTCTTCACCCACTTCAGACCCTCGATGCAGTCGGAGACCGCCATGTTGCCGCTGACGCCTATCGGACAGCG
>CANPWY010000119.1 GCA_947585215.1 uncultured Clostridia bacterium | reverse complement strand
CTGCATCCGCGTTCCCTTCACGCCCTCGACGCTGACGTTCAGGATGTGCGGAACGGCGTCCTCCGGGCTGTTCACGCGGAGGAGCGGGTAATGCGTAAGCTCCGCGCGCAGACGCGCGTTCAGCGCGGCGACGCGCTCCCGCCGCGCGGGAAACTCGCCGAGCGCCGTTCTCAATGCGGGCACTGTCGACGCGGCGAGCGCCGCCGCCGGAGTCCCGCTCCTGTACGCCGTCGTGCTCGCCCCGCCGTCTATCTGCGGCTCGAGCTCGGCTCCGTAACGCTTGTACAGCACGCCGACGCCGGTAAGTCCGTAGAACTTGTGCGGCGAAAAGCTCACCGTGTCCGCAAGGCGGAGGTCGAGCCCGGTCTTTCCCACCGCCTGCGCCGCGTCCACGTGCAGACGGCAGGCGGGAAATCTCCTGACGATTTTGCTTATCTCCGCTATCGGCTGTACCGCGCCGAGCTCGCTCGATACGGCGCTCACCGTCACGAGCGCCGTGTCCGGGCGGATGATGCGCTCGAGCGCGTCAAGGTCTACCTTCCCGTCGCGCCCGACGTCCGCAAGCTCTACCTCCCAGCCGTACCTTTCGAGTGCGGCGAGGGAAGCACTCACCGAGGAGTGCTCCATGGGCGTGCTCACTATGTGCCGCCCCGTGTGCCGGTTTGCGAGGGCGAGCCCCTTCACCGCGAGGTTGTTTGACTCGGTCGCGCCGGAGGTGAAAATTATCTCCGCAGGGTCAACGCCGAGGAGCGCCGCTGTGTCCGAGGCGGCGGCGTCCACGACGGCGCGCGCCGCGTATCCCGCGGCGTGGCGCGCGTTCGCACTTCCGAGTGTGCCCGCCGCCTCGCAGAAGCGCTCAAGTACCTCGCGGCTCACCGGCGTATCCGCGCAGTAGTCGAGGTATATCATCTTTCGCCCCCGCCGAAGCCCGCGAGGTCGCGCACGACCTCTGCCGCCATGATGAGCCCCGCCGCTGCGGGGACAAATGCGTTCGAGCCGGGGGTTGCGCGTTTCGCGTGTGCCGCCGGCTCCTCCACGTCCCCGGCAGACGCGTGCGGGGTTATCGCGGGCTCCTTCGAGTAGATGACTTTAAGGTGCTCTATGCCGCGCCGGCGGCACTCGCTCCGCATGACGCGCGCAAGCGGGCAGACCGAGGTCTCGTATATGTCCGCGACCTCGAGGCGCGTGGGGTCCATCTTGTTGCCCGCGCCCATACAGCAGATTATCGGCGTGCCCGCCGCCTTTGCCTGCGTGACGAGGGCGAGCTTGCCCGCAACCGTGTCTATCGCGTCGACGACGTAGTCGTACAGCGTGAAGTCAAACTTGTCGGCGGTCTCGGGCAGGTAGAAGCACCTGTGCGCGTTCACCCGTATGTCCGGGTCGATGTCATGTATCCTCCGTGCCGCCGCCTCGACTTTCGGCAGTCCCACGGTCGAGCGGACGGCGATTATCTGGCGGTTGAGGTTGGAGAGCGCGACGACGTCGTCATCCACTATGTCGAGCGCGCCTATGCCGCTCCGCGCGAGCGCTTCGACGGCGTAGCCGCCGACTCCGCCGACGCCGAACACCGCGACGCGCGCGCGGCGAAGCCGCTCCATCCCCTCGTCGCCGAGCAGGAGCCTTGTGCGAGCGTATTGATCCTGCATCCGACCACCTCCGATCCGTGTATTCTCCGTCACCGCCGCGCGGCGCGGAGCTGTGTGCGCCATCTGTTCTTCAGATAGTCCCCGTACTCCCCGCGCGGCGCGAGTATGAGCCCCGTCCGGCTTGCGACGGCCTCTGCCGCCGTCGGTACGCTCATGCCGTCAGTGTTGATGTATCCCTCAAACGGCGGCCGCGCGAGCGCGCGTAGACACTCGTCCGCGTGGCGCGCCGCCCACGACCACGGCATTTCGAGCCGCGAGCGCAGTCGCCGCCTCAGCTCCCGCGCGGACACGCCGAGCGTGACGTGGCGCACGTCTATACCCCCCGCGCGGAGTCCGCCGATTATCTCCGCGTAGTGGCGCGGGTCGGTGAGCGTCATCGGAACGAGTATGACCTTCCTCGTGGACGCGGCGAGCGCCGCGAGCGCGCGGAAATTCAGCTCGCGCCAGACGGGGTCATCCCGAAAGTCGGGGTACTTCATCTTTCTCGAGCGCGGCGCTCCGCGCCGGAGGGCGTAGCCCACGTCCTCCGGGTCGTAGACGACGGAGTCCGGCAGGCGGCGGTGCAACTCGCCCGCCGTTAGCGTCTTTCCCGCGCCGAAGGCGCCGTTTATCCAGACTATCATTTTGCCGCTCCCGCCGCCGACGGCAGCCGCGCCGTCCTGACGCGCTCCCAAAGCTTCGAGATGCCGCCGTAGAACAGTTCGATAAGTATGCTCGAGCCGAGCGACAGCGCGACGAGTATCGCATAGTCGACGAATACGTTCCGCGTTATGTACACGAGCTGCGTCGCCTCAAGGAAGTAGTAGCAGAAGAAGGTGTGCTCAAGCCACATGTTCATGCTGTGCTTTCCGAAGAATCCGAGAACCTTCTTTATGTGCGGCATACCGTCGAGAGCGACGGACGCAAACAGCACTGCGAGCGGGACATAGAAGATGTCCCCCTCCGCGCCGACGGAGCATGTCCGGCAGACAAAGACCGCGGCAAAGCCCAGAGCTCCGACGAGCGCTCCGAACCGCAGCTTTGCAAGCCTCCGCTTCAGCGCCGCGAGCATGTCGTACCGCGCAAACACCGCCCCTGCGAAGAATATAGCCGGCATGCTCCTTGAAGACGCGGAAGACAGTTTCAGAAAGACGAAGCTCGTTCCGATCCCGCTGAATGCCTGCGTGTTGGTGAGGTTTGGCAGAAGGTAGTTGTATATGAGGTACACCGCCGCCACGATAAGCATATCCGGCACGAAGCCGCGCCGCTTCCGCGTCGCCATACAGAATACGCACCCAAGCGGCAGGACGGCTATGTACGCGATAAAGCACCACCACTCGCGGTTGAAGGTGAATGATAAGCCGAAGAAGTTCGAGACGAGGGCGGTTATAAAAACCTTCCGCGAGGTGATGACGTATAGTCTGCTGAGCTCGCTCAGCCCCTCGCCGCTCCGCGAAAAGAAGATGAACGCCACCGGTATGAACAGTACGAATACCTTCCAGTACCTGCGGAAAAGCGACAGTATCGAGTCGAGAAGTCCGAACGAGCCCCTCTCGCCCCGCTTGTAAAGGCCGTAGCCGCCGAGGAAGAAGAATATCCCCACGCACATCTGCGCCGCTCCCGCCATCTGCTGAAGCATCTGACCGCCGAATATCCGCCCCGCAAAGCCTTCAAATCCCACGGGCACCCTGTCCGGGAAGGCCGCGAGGTGGTGGAAAAGCATCAGAAGTATGCCGACGCCCTTCAGCGCCTTCGTATCCTCTCTTGAAAACATCCGAATCCCCCTGTTGTTGTCAGTCCGTGCGCGCTCTACTTCATCAGGTAGGCGCGGCAGGGCGCGCCCTCGCACCGTCCGAGATATATCGGCGCGGCGCTGAGGAAGTATTTCCCCTCTTCGACGCCGCGCAGGACGGCGCCCTCGAGCAGGACGAGCCCCGCGCCGAGAAGGATGTGGTGGACCGTCTCCTGCGTCTCTCCCCATCCCACGGTCTGGCTCTCGTTACCGTAGAGCTTTATGCCGGCCGCGGCGAAAACCTCCGCGCCCTCCGGCGTGAGCGTCGCCTCGCCCGCTATGAGTATGCGCTCCGACGCGCCCGCCGAGCGCGCCGCCGCGAGTATTCTCTCCGCGTCCCGGGCGAGAACGTCTCCGTCGTGGCGGGCGACATAACAGTCGCCGACGAACGGCTCTATTCCGACCTCGCCGATACTCTTTCCGCCGCGTATGAAGTGGAGCGGCGCGTCGACGTGCGTGCCGTTGTGGGCGCACATCGAAAACTCGGTGAGGTTGCAGAAATCCCCGTTCTCAAAGCTGCGGACGAGCCGCGCCGACGGAGCCGGGTCCCCCGGGAAAACCTTGCATTCGAATATGTTCTGAGTGATGTCGATAAGCATACATTACCCTCCCAAAGGGCGAGCCCGGTCCCGCGCCGCCCGTATATCCGTTTTACGGTTAAATTATAGCACTTTGTCCGCGCGTTTACAACCGTAAACGCGCCTTCTCAGGCGGAACGTGCGTCCGCGCGGCGGCTCATCCGTCCGAAGGGAGTTTTTACCGCGGAGCGGCGGAGGGCTTCCGGGTGTTGATACTCCTTGACACCCGTGGGAATGCGCGGTAAAATAAATCAAATCGTATCGCGCGTCTTTTGCCCGCTCCGAGGGGAGCGAACACTGCCATGTGAGGAGATGTCCGTCATGCAGGAAAAACAGACCTCTGTCCGCAACAACACGATAGATATCCTGCGGCTCGCCGCGTCCTTTGCGATAATCGTACTGCACAACTTCAGCGGCAGCGGCTACGCCTTCTCGGAGGAGCTCGTCGCGCTCTCGAGGTTTGCCGTTCCGCTGTTCTTCATGTTCTCGGGGTGCTTTGCCGCGGGCTTCGACAAGGCTCGGGAGCGCCGTCAGATAATCCGGATACTTGTTATCACGGTGCTTGCAAACATCGCGTATCTCCTCCTCGGCATGCTCGACGCCGCAAGCCCCGCGCTCTATCTGAAGGACATATTCACGGCGCGGCACTTCGTCGAGTTCTTCATGTACAACGAGTCGCCGGTGGCGACGCACCTTTGGTTTCTCTCCGCACTGCTGTACTGCCTCATCGCCGACTACTTTATCTCCCGGCGCGCGGCGGAGAGCAAAGCCGGCCGCGCGGCGCTCTGGTGCACGGCGGCGTTGCTGCTCTTCGGCGGGCTCGTGTGGTACCATGTAAGGCTTGCGAAAAATCCGTGGCTCCAGTGGTTTGAGTATCGGAACTTCATTTTCTTCGCTCTGCCGTTCTTCCTCTTCGGCCGGCTTCTGCGCAGCACAAAGATCACGCGAACGCATCTGCACCCGGCGATATTCGCCGCGCTGTTCCTGCTTCTCGAGGCGGCGGCGGTGCTCGAGTACCGTCTCATCGGCGTGAGGGAGATATACCTTGCCTCGATAGCGCTGGTGTTTACGATGTTCGTCTTTGCCATGACCCACCCCGCATACGATGCCGGGCGCGTCACGCGCGCCGTCGCAAACGCCGGCAGAAAGTATTCGCTTGCAATCTACATAGTCCACATGCGTCTGCTCGGCTGGGCACAGCAGCTGTTCTACGCGAAGGTGCCGTATCCGCTCTGGGGCAAGGTGATATATCTCGTTCCGGTCGCGGTGTTCGCGGCGTCCTTCCTTTCGGCGGCGGTCTACGTCCTTATGAAGCGGCTCGTTCTGCGCGCCGTCCGCGCGCAAAGGAAGAAACCCGAGGGTGCGTGACATCCCGGGCAAAACAATAACCGATCCGAATATCAGCGGCTCCGCCGAATGGCGGAGCCGCTGATTTGTGTTTTGGAGCGGTGAACAAGCTTCTCGCCCGTCCGCTCGGGCGGGTAAGAAGCTGTCCGGGTCGATACTTCTTTCGCGCGGCGTGGGTCACTCCTCGTCCGGCTGCTGGCCGTCGTGGGCGAGCCACTTGCAGTCGGTGACATCCATATCCGTAAACACCGCTCTGAACGACGAGTCCTCCGGACTGCACGCGTACACCCCGAAGGTCACCTCTCCCACGGCGTCCCACATGTGGCAGAC
>CANPWY010000118.1 GCA_947585215.1 uncultured Clostridia bacterium | reverse complement strand
TTGTGCAAAAAGTAACCAAAAAGCACACGAAGGGGAGAAAACCTATGGTTTTCTCCCCTTCGTACCCCTCTTTCCTTGGACCGGAAGGTTTCTGCGACGCGGGACATCCGTCCGTAGCTTAGTACCAACCATCACGCTCAGACTCTCGCCTAGAACCGAAAGTTTCATTTTCTCGAGAAAGTATCTGCATTACGCTTATAGTGTGAGCGTAGGACCGGACTTTTATATCTACTACGCAGGAACTGTTCGATGTTGTCGAATACGGTGGGAAAGTTTGATATTATATCCCCAGAAACTCACCCGGTTGGATGATGAATTTGTTGGATGCAGAGTGTCGTCCGGTTATGTGGGTGATGGTGTTGTGTCGTATTGGGAGAGGGATTTTTAAGGGAGAGGGCTTTGCCCTCTCCCTTAAGCGCGTTTTTGATTACTTTTTGCGCGAGCAAAAATGTAACGCGTGCGTGCTCGAACCTTTTCCGCATTGATACATTTTACAGCACGCACTAGCATTGTCCGCTTTGCGGACAATGCCCAGCACTTTCTTCACGAAACTGTGCGGGGCGGCACAGCCCCGCTGGGGGTGCGGGGGCAGCGCCCCCGCAAGGTGCCGGTGAGGCTCTGCCTCACTTTGGGACGCGGGGTCTCGCCCCGCGAATGCCCGCGGGGCTTCCCCGCTAGAGGGGGGTGGGGGCTTCGCCCGCTGACGGCGTCAGAACTCCGGTTCGGGCTCGCCCGCCGCCGCAGCGAGCAGAGCCGCGTCCGCGTCGGTGAACCCGACGCGCTCGAAGTATCTCCCCATGCTCTCGCGGAGATACGGAAGCGCCTCGGCGTACTCGTTTTTCCGCGAGCCGACGGCGGCGCTCCGCACTATCTTAAACCCGAAGTCGCTGTAGAGCTTTATCGCGCGGAAGCTGGACGGCTGGGTGTGCAGATACACCGGCCCTTCCGTGCCGCGCAGGATCTCGCCGAGCAGGGCGCGGCCAAGTCCGCGGCTCTCCGCCTCCGGCAGTACCTTGAACCAGTGGACGGTGTCTATCGCGCCGCCGTATGCCGGCCAGAGCATGCACGTCCCCAAGACGCGGCCGTCCGCCGAGCAGACGACGGTACAGCGCTCGAAGAACAGCTCTTCCCTCGGCGCGTACACGCGCCGGAAGTAGGCGCGCATATACTCGAGGAACGCCGGTCGTCCCGCTGGCTCGTCGATCGGCATCGTCATCCAGAACTCAAGCTCGTCCGGCCGCAGAGCGCGAAAGAAGTACCCGTCAGGGAGCGGCGCAGACGCGTTCATGTCCAGCTTCTGTGCCGCCATAAAAATATTCAGATCGGGAAACTGCATAATGTCCTCCGAAAAACAACGGCGCGGGGAAATTTCCCGCGCCAGCCTTGCAAAATTCGCCGCCGAAGGCGGCGAAAAGAATCCAATTTATTTTTCCTGGCGGCGTGTACAATGCGCCCTCGCACCTCTACTGCATCCGACTGCCTGCCGGGCGCATCAGACCTCGGCGCTCCGCGCCGACGTCCCGACATTGTACGAATTGAAACGGAAAAATACTTCTCGCGGAGCGAGCTCCCGCGCCGGTTCGCGCGGTTGAAGTTGGCGGCTTTGCCGCCAACTTCGCGCAGGCGGAATTCATTTCCGCCGAGCATTTCAATCGGAAGGGCTCCCACGCGGTCGCAGACCGCGTGGGAGTGCGCAGGGCGATTCATTGCCCGAGCACATTTCGCGCCGAGCTTAGTTCATCTGCTTGCGGCGCGAGAGGTTCATCGTGCCGTCCTGCATGTCCGCTATCCAGTCGAGGCTCTTGCCGGTGCCGTAGGCGACGCAGCTTATCGCGTCGTCCGCGACGTGGGTCTCGATTCCGGTCTTCTCCTGAATGAGCTTGTCGAAGCCGTAGACGAGACTGCCGCCGCCGGTCATCGTGATGCCGTTCGTGGAGATGTCCGCGGTGAGCTCGGGCGGCGTGCGCTCGAGGACGGAGTGTATCGCCTCGACGATGCGGTTGGAAACCTCCTCAAACGCCTCTATCATCTCGGAGGAGGACACCTTGAACACGCGCGGAAGGCCGGTCATGAGGTCGCGGCCCTTGACCTCGGCCTCCAGCTCCTCCTCGCGCGGGTAGACACAGCCGATGCGTATCTTCAGCTCCTCGGCAGTGCGGTCGCCTATCAGGACGTTGTGCTTGCGGCGGATATACTTGACCACCGACTCGTCAAACAGATCGCCCGCGACCTTTATCGAGGCGCTCTCGACTATGCCGCTGAGCGAAATGACCGCTATGTCGGTCGTGCCGCCGCCGATGTCGACGACCATGTGCCCATCCGGCTTGGAGATGTCGATGCCCGCACCTATCGCCGCCGCGACCGGCTCCTCGATGAGGTAGACGCGGCGCGCGCCCGCCTGTATGCCGGCGTCTATGACGGCGCGCTCCTCGACCTCGGTTATGCCGGAGGGTACGCAGATTATGAGCCTCGGTTTGAAGAGGCGGAAGCCGGTGAGCTTCTTGAGAAACTCGCGGATCATCCGCTCGGTCATGTCGTAGTCGCTTATGACGCCCTCGCGGAGGGGCCGTATCGCGACGATGTTGCCCGGCGTCCTGCCGAGCATCTTCTGCGCCTCGTCGCCGACCTTCAACAGACGGCCGGTGTTCTTGTCGAGCGCCACGACCGACGGCTCACGGAGCACGATGCCCTTGCCCTTTACGAATATCAGCACGCTTGCGGTGCCGAGATCCATTCCTACATCACGTCCAAACATTATGAAAACCTTCCTTTCGCCGCCGTGCCGGAGGCGTAAAAATTCTGATTTGTTTTTGCGCGGCAATGCGCCTTCGAGCCCATACCGTATCCGAACGTCTGCGCCGCCTTTTAATTAGCTCAATGTCGGGCAATATTCGCAAAGCGAATATTGCGAGCGAGGGCGGTAGAGTGTCGAATGAAGAATTGGTTCGCGCCCTCGCGGTTCGCAGCGGTTGATGTTGCCGCAGGCAATACCGCGCAGGGGCGATTCATTCGCCCCGAGCATTCCAATCGAAATGGTTCCCAAACGGTCTACCGACCGTTTGGGAATTGCGCATCAGACCTCGACTTTTCGTGCCGATGTCCCGACAAAGCCTCGCAGAGTTTCGCCGCTTTAGCGGCGAAATAAATTCAAATCCGTTTTTTCCGACGGCGTGTACGTCGGAAAAAACTCTTTGCGCGGAGCGTGCGTCGATTTTCCGCCATAGGCGGAAAACTCGGCGCGTAGCGGAGCGTATGTCGTCGGCAGAGCTCCGCTCTGTCCGACGACTCGCAGGAAATCGCGCGGGCTTCGCACGCGCGATTTCCTGCGACTATTATACCACATAAGAACAGTTTAGGGGAATAGGGAAATAATAAAATTTTGCCGAACGGAAAGCGTATTTGCAAACGGCGGGTTTTGTGGTAGAATCATAGTAGAAATTCGGGCGCGCACGTCGCGCCAACCGATACGGAGGACATAATGAAGAAAGTTCTTGCAATACTTTTGTCGTTTGCGATGGCGCTGTCGATTGCGGCCTGCGCGGGGGAGGACGAGGTCTCGCCCACGCCCGCCGAGCCGAGCGCACCGCCCGCTGTCTCGGAGGAGCCGTCCCCGAGCGCGGAGACGCCGACCGAACAGCCAAGCGAGGAACCGAGCGCCGAGCCGAGCGAAGAACCGTCGCCGGACGTGCCGGGTTACTCGGTGGAGTCGAAGACCCTCACCGGCAACAATATGGAGATAAGCTACCCGGAGTTTTCCGGCGAGGCCTACGACGACACTCTGCCGGACGTCAACGCCTTCTTCCTCTCCCGCGCACAGCAGGCGGCGGACGGCTTCGCGGAGGAAGTCGAGAATGCCGGCGAGGAGGGCGAGATCTACTCGATCGAGCAGGGCTACACCGTCGAATACGCCCACGGAGACGTGGCGTCCCTGCTGTTTGAGACCTCGACCTACTACGGAGGGGTGCATCCGAACGCCATACAGACCGCATACACCGTAGACGTCGGGAGCGGAACGCTCGTGTCGCTCTACGACATGTTCGGCGGGGACAGCAACGCCGTCCGCGAGGCGATACTTGCAGAGGTCATCTCCCAGCTCTCGGAGCGCGAGGATATGTATGACGACGCCGCGGACGCGGCACGGGAGCTCTTTGATCCCGAGCACTTCTACCTCACCGACGACGGGCTCGAGGTGTTCTACGAGACCTACGAACTCGGCCCCTACTTTGTGGGGCCGCAGTTCTTCACGATACCCTACTCGAGCATACCGGGAGATACGGCGGACTGGCTGTTCATCAATGAATAAAAACGAGATATACGAGGCGGAGATCGACGGGTGGTCGAGCGACGGCGGCGGAATTGCGCATGTTGACGGCTGTGCGGTGTTCGTCGCGGGCGCCGCGCCCGGCGACCGCTGCCGTATACGCATAGTCAAGGCGGCGCGGACGCACGCGTTCGCGAGAATAGAGGAGCTTCTGAGCCCGAGCGGTCTCCGCGAGGAGCCGGGATGCGCCATCTTCGGGAGGTGCGGCGGGTGCGCCCTGCGCCACGTCGGATATGAGGCGGAGCTTGAGTTCAAGCGCCGCCGCGTGGAGGACGCCCTGCGGCGCATCGGCGGGACGGACGTTGCCGTCGCGCCGGTACTGCCGTCCCCACAGAGGGACGGCGCGCGGAACAAGGCGGTCTATCAGCTCACGCGCAGTGAGGACGGGCGGCTCCGCGCGGGCTTCTTCCGCCGCCGCTCAAACGACGTAATAGCCTGCCCGCGCTGTCCGAGCCTGCCGGAGGCGGCGGACACCGCCGCGCGGGCGCTCGAGGCGGCGGACGCCGTCTTCGACCTCGGCGAAGCGCGGTGGCTGATGTGGCGCGGAAATTCCAAGGGCGAGAGCCAGGTCTGCCTCGTCACGCGCGACCGGCGCGTCCTGCGCGAGGACGGCTTTGCGGACTTCATGCGGGAGAGGACGCCGGGGCTTGTGAGCCTCGTCTACTGCCTCAATCCGCGAAGCGACAACGTGATACTCTCCGGCACGCTCACGACGCTGTGGGGAAGCGACTGCCTCACCGAGACCGTGTGCGGCGCGGAGTTTGAGATCTCGCCGTTCTCCTTCTTCCAGACGAACCTCGCTCAGGCGGAGCGGCTGTACGAGACGGCGCGGGAGTTTGCGGACGCCGCGGGCGCCCGCGTCCTCGAGCTGTACTGCGGGATAGGAACGATGACGCTCGCACTCGCGCGCGACGCCGCGGAGGTCGTCGGGTGCGAGATAGTGCCGGAAGCCGTGGAGAACGCCCGCGCGGCGGCACGGAGGAACGGCGCCCGGAACGTCCGCTTCGTCTGCGCGGACGCGGGCGAGATGGCACGGCGCGAGCGCGGACGCTTCGACGTCGCGGTGGTCGACCCGCCGCGCAAGGGACTCTCGCGCGAGGCGCTCGACGCCGTCGCGGCGCTCGAGCCGCGCCGGATAGTCTACGTCTCCTGCGACCCCGCGACCCTCGCGCGCGACATAAAGCTCCTCGCGGCGCACGGCTACGCGCCAGAGAAGGTGCAGCCGGTGGATATGTTCCCCGCGACGGAGCACGTGGAGACGGTATGTAAGTTAGTTCTGAGAAAACCGGTTGTACATGTCAACATAGACGTGGATGTAGATGAATTGGTACAGGACAAAAGAGGACTGGCGACCTATGAACAGATCAAAGCATACGTTCTGGAGCATAGCGGATTTAA
>CANPWY010000117.1 GCA_947585215.1 uncultured Clostridia bacterium | reverse complement strand
CTCTCGTAGGCGATTATGACCTTCTCGCTGTCAAACACCTTGCCGACCTCTATTGCGACCTGCGCCGCCTTGAAGGAACCGGCGAGCTCACGCAGATGCTCGGTCACGGTGCCGATGCCTATCATCGCGCGCATGTAGAGCTCGCTGCTGATAGTCTCCTCTATCTGTTTTGCTATCGACATGAGCTCCTTGGAGTCGGTATCGCTCGTGACCTCCTTGACGAGCGCTATGTCCGTCTCGCTCACGCTTATAACGAAGTCGCGCTGCCTGTCCGGGAACATGTTCTGGAGCATATCGACGGCGGCGAGGTCATTGCGCCCCTCAAGCCGGACGAGGAACACGGCGTAGGGCACGTCGATGTCGAAGTGGAGCTCGCGCGAGCGCACATAGATGTCTCCCGGAAGGATGTTGTCAAGGATGATGTTCTTTATGAAGGTCGCCTTGTCGTGCTTTTCGTCATGTGACTGCTTCGCTCCGTTCAGCGCGATGCTCGCTATCTGGCAGATGGATACCGCGAAGTCATCGTCGCCCTCGACGAAGGCGGCGAAGTCAAAGCTGTTGCCGAAGGTCGCAAGCGGCTTGAACACGGCGCCGTCGGCACGAACGATGCCGTCAGCAATGTCCTCAAGCTGTTCCTCGCTGAGGTTGCGGCGCTTGCCGATTATGCTGAGGTCCGTGCAGCTTATCACGGTCCCCGTCTCGTCTATAACGCCGATAGTGCGGTCGGATGCTTCCTTTATCTGAAGCATTATGGACTGGAATATGCGGCTCGACATAGTTTTCCCTCCTGACGTTTTATAAACGTTTTCTAACTAATGTATATCATATCGCACTTCGAGCTTTTTTTCAAGCCCTATATAGCAAAATAACCAAAAAAGATAGTTGGCGGCGGCTGAAACCGTTGCGGTGCAATAACACAATTATATCACGCCTCCGAATTATGTCAACCTCAGGTTCGGAGGCTGTGCCAAAAAACGGAACTTTTCGGTGCGATTTCTCCCCCGCTCCGACGGCGGCAAGGAAGCAAAACGCACCCCGTTCCGGATGGGAACGGGGTGCGAAACCAACTTATAAACCGCAGGCTGTATATGTGTGTCTACTTTTGTATATGTCAGTTGGTGATGGTACGCTCGGTGTCCTTGTCGAACAGGTGGACCCTCGAGGTCTCGAACGCGACCTTGATCTTGTCGCCGTTGCGGGCGGTCGAACGGTTGGAGACGCGGGCGGTGAAGTTGCGGCCTTCGCAGACGAGGTACAGATAGTTCTCGTTGCCCATCGGCTCGACGACCTCGACGGAAGCGTCAACTATCGCGTCCGGATACTGGCTGAGGTACATCTCTTCGTCGTGGATGTTCTCGGGACGAACGCCGAGGATGACTTCCTTGCCGACATAGGCGAGGACCTCGGGCTTGCGGCCCTTGCTGTCCGGGAGGGCTATGCGGCTCTCGCCGAACTCTATGTAGGTGACGCCGCCCTCATCAACGACGGTGCCGACGATGGTGTTCATCTGCGGGGTGCCGACGAAGGTCGCGACGAACAGGTTGACCGGGTTGTCATAGAGGTTCTGAGGAGCGGAGATCTGCTGAATGAATCCGTCCTTCATGACGACTATGCGGGTACCCATCGTCATAGCCTCGGTCTGGTCATGGGTGACGTAGATGAAGGTGGTGGCGAGCTTCTGATGGAGCTTGGTGAGCTCGGTACGCATCGAAGCACGGAGCTTAGCGTCCAGGTTGGAGAGCGGCTCGTCGAGCAGGAAGACCTTCGGGCTGCGGACTATAGCGCGGCCGAGGGCGACACGCTGACGCTGGCCGCCGGAGAGAGCCGCCGGCTTACGGTCGAGCAGGTGCTCTATTTCGAGGATGCGCGCGGCCTCATCGACGCGGCGCTTGATCTCGTCCTTGGGCAGGTGACGGAGCTTCAGGCCGAACGCCATGTTGGCGAAAACGGTCATGTGCGGATACAGAGCGTAGTTCTGGAAAACCATCGCTATGTCGCGCTCCTTCGGCGGAACGTCGTTGCAGAGCTTTCCGTCGATGTACAGCTCGCCTTCGGTGATCTCCTCAAGGCCGGCTATCATACGGAGGGTGGTGGACTTGCCGCATCCGGAGGGTCCGACGAGGATTATAAACTCCTTGTCCTCGATCTCGAGGTTAAAGTCGGTGACCGCAGTGACGCCGCCGGAGTAACGCTTGTAGACGTTTTTAAGAGTGACACTAGACATTTTCATACCTCCAATTTTTAACTCTCTCGAGTTTATTTAATTTTAACATATTCGTTGGTGAAAGTATATACTCAGTATATCCAAATGTTACATGGAACTTTTATATAATCTGACTAAAATCGGGTGAACTCAACGGGTTCATTTCGTTCACCCGATTTGTTGTATATTTTCGGTTTGGATAAGATTCGGTATGAAATGCTCAGTTGTCGCCCTCGTCCGACAGCTTGGCCTCCTCGACTATCTTCTCCTGGACGTTCGCGGGAGCCTCCTCATAGCGCTCGAACTTGAGCGAGAAGCTGCCCCTGCCCTGCGTCATCGAGCGGAGGTCTATCGAGTAGGTGGTCATCTCGGCCATCGGGACTTCCGCGTCGACCTGCTGCATGCCGCCCTCTATCGGGGTCATGCCGAGGACGCGTCCGCGGCGCTTGTTCATGTCGCCGATGATGTCGCCGAGGTTCGAGTCCGGGATATAGACCTTGAGCGAGCCTATCGGCTCCATGATGACCGGGTTCGCCTGTGCGAGACCGGCCTTGTAAGCGAGCGACGCGGCAGTCTTGAACGCCATTTCGCTCGAGTCGACCTCGTGATAGCTTCCGTCGACAAGCGTGGCCTTCAGGCCGACGACCGGGTATCCGGCGAGGACGCCCTTCGTTATGCACTCGCGCAGGCCCTTCTCGACCGCGGGATGGAAGTTCTTCGGGACCGAGCCGCCGAATATGTTGACCTCGAAGATGAGGTCCTCGCTCTCCTCCTGCGGCTCGAACTCTATCCAGACGTCACCGTACTGGCCGTGGCCGCCGGACTGCTTCTTGTGCTTGCCCTGGACCTTGACCTTCTTGCGTATCTTCTCGCGGTAAGCGACGCGCGGGACCTCGAGAGTCGTGTCGGTGCCGAACTTGCTCTTCAGCTTGGAGCGGAGGACGTCGATGTGTATGTCGCCCATGCCGCTGAGAACCATCTGATGCGTCTCGGCGTTGTTCACGACGGTGAAGGTCGGATCCTCCTCCGCGAGCCTCGTGAGGCCAGAGGCTATCTTCTCCTCGCCGCCCTTGGCTATCGGGAGGATAGCCATCGAGTAGCAGGGCTCCGGGAACTCGATGCCGTCATACACGACGTCGCTTCCCGGGTCGCGGAGCGTGTCGCCCGTGCGGGTGGCGACGAGCTTGGAGACCGCGCCGATGTCGCCGCAGACAACCTCCGTTACTTCGGTGTTCTTCTTGCCCTTGACCGAATAGATGTGGCCGAGCTTCTCGCGCTGTTCACTGCGCGGATTCTCAAGGGTGAGGTCGGGGGTTATCGTCCCGCTCATGGCCTTGAAGAAGGAGAACTTGCCGTACTGGTCGCTCACGGTCTTGAAAACGAGGGCGGACGGCTTGCCGGCGGGGTCTATCTTATCGTGACCGTCGAGAGGCGACGGAGCGTAGTCGACGAGGCCCTGGAGCAGCGTCATCGAGCCGATGCCGGTGAGGGCGCAGCCGCAGAAGACCGGGCAGATCGAGCCCTCGCGGACGCCGGTGCGGATGCCCGCGACGAACTCCTCCTCGGTGAACTCCTCGCCCTCGAAGAACTTCTCCATATACTCCTCGCTCGTCTCCGCGACGCTCTCGGAGAGCATCGCGCGGAGCTCCTCTATCTGTCCGTCTATGCCGGCGGGCATGGGTATCTCCTCACGGGTGAGGCCGTTCATGCGCATGGCCTTCTTGCGGATTATGTCCACTATGCCGGTCATCTTGTCGCCGTTCATTATCGGCATGAGGACCGGGCAGACGGAGATGCCGAACTTCTCGCGCAGTTCGCCGAACGCCTTCATGTAGTCGGCGTTCTCCTCGTCGATCTTCGAGATGTAGAAAACCTTCGACAGCTTGCGGTCGCTGAGGCGCTTCCACGCCTTCTCGGTGCCGACCTGCACTCCGCCCTTCGCGGTGAGCACTATCACGCCCGCGTCGGCCACGCGGAGGCACTGCAGGACCTCGCCCTCGAAGTCGAAGTAGCCGGGAGTGTCCATTATGTTGAGCTTGCAGCCGCCGTACTCCACCGGCACCGGAGTGGAAGAAATCGAGATCTGGCGCTTTATCTCCTCCGGGTCAAAGTCGCACACCGTAGTCCCGTCGGTGACCTTGCCCAGACGGTCTGTCCCCTTGGTGACGTACAGCAGGCTCTCCACAAGCGAGGTCTTGCCGTCGCCTCCGTGCCCCATTACGCAGACGTTGCGTATGTTTTCGGTCTTGAGCATTCTATTTCCTCCCCAGTATATATAAGTTGTCGCACACTTTTGAACATTGATATGTTCCGATAGTAGTTATTATACAATATCGGCGCGGTAGGCGCAAGTCTTTTTGTGCAAATTCTTTGCAAATTGCGTTGAAAATATGAGTTTGAACTTCAAGGCAGGCAAAAGGGAGCGATAATCGCTCCCTTTTGTAAAAAATCGAAACAAAAGATTTTGAATTTGAACCGTTTAGGGCTTGAAATCCCCGCCTCAGTCCCGGAAGTACGCGACTCCGCCCTCGAATACCGGCTGTTTTTTCTCGAGAGGAATGTTCCGCGCGAGCCACTTCCCGCTTCTCTCGGTGTGACCCATCTTGCCGAGGATGCGTCCGTCCGGGCTTATTATTCCCTCTATCGCGTACATCGAACCGTTCGGGTTGAACTCCGCGTCCATCGTCGGAACGCCGTCCTCGTCCGCGTACTGGAAGGCTATCTGTCCATGGCGGAGAAGCGAGTCGAGCACGTCCGCCGGTGCGACGAACCGCCCTTCGCCGTGGCTTATCGGCACGGCATGGACGTCTCCCACCCGCATCTTCGAGAGCCACGGGCTCTTCGTCGTACCGACGCGGGTGCGGACGTAGCGGGACTGGTGGCGGCCTATGAGGTTGTGCGTGAGCGTCGGCGCGAACGGACTCTCCGGCGTAATTCTGCCGTAGGGAAGCAGTCCGAGCGCCACGAGCGCCTGGAAGCCGTTGCAGATGCCGAGCATCAGTCCGTCACGCTTCTCAAGAAGCTCCGCGACGGCGTCGCTTATAGCGGGACTGCGGAAAAGCGCCTCTATGAACTTTGCGGAGCCGTCCGGCTCGTCGCCGCCGGAGAAGCCGCCGGGGAGAATGAGCATCTGCGCCGAGCGTATTGCGCGCTCGAGCTCCGCCGTGCTCTCCTCGAGGTAGGCAGGGGTGAGGTTGCGGACAAGCACTATCTCCGCCGCGCCGCCCGCGCGCTCGACGGCGCGCGCGGTGTCCTCCTCGCAGTTCGTGCCGGGGAACGCCGCTATGACGGCCTTCGGACGCACCGCGCGGCCGCTCCGCACGACGGGCGAGCCCTCGCGGCAGTCCGCCGCGGGAGCCTCGCCCGCGGCCTCGGCACGCGTCGGGAACACGCCCTCGAGCGGCACTTCCCACTCGCGGAGCAGGTCGCTTATCGCGACCGTCTCGCCGCCGAGCGAGACATTTCCGTCCCCCGTCGTGACGCCTATCTTCGTATATTCCAGCTCCTCGGGCGAGACGAGTATAAGTCCCGCCGGGAAGCGCTCGTACCA
>CANPWY010000116.1 GCA_947585215.1 uncultured Clostridia bacterium | reverse complement strand
ACGCGATACACTCATCAGAAATCTTATAAGGCATTATGTAAGCCACCTCCTTTTTGAAGTAACTTTATTGTAGCACACTTTGCGGGAAATGCAAATACTAATTTTGGCTCGACATAAACTTTTTTCGTGCGGGGGAAAAATTTTCGGAACATTTTGTAAGTTATGACTAACATTGGAAGTGAAACCTGAAAACGCGATTCTACGAGTAAACACGCAAAATATTCAGCATACTCGCGAACGAGTGAAATAATCAAAGGTCAAAGAAAGTCAAAAGGTCAAAATAGGTCAAAACCGGATTTGCCAATCTCTCGTGCCAAGCTTATAATAAAGGTCAGAAAAGGTCAAAGGAGGCTTTGACATGGGACTTACGGATTTGGTAGCGCAGTTCATACGCTCGGCGCTTGAGAGCGATCAGTCACTCGAACTGCGCAGGGGAGAGCTCGCGGAGCGCTTCGGCTGTGCGCCGAGTCAGATTAATTACGTACTTTCCACCCGCTTCTCGCCCGAGCAGGGCTACATCGTGGAGTCGCGGCGCGGCGGCGGGGGATATATCCGCATAAGGCGCGTCGAGGCGGGGCCGAGGCTGATGCTCATGCATGCGCTCGCGAGCGTGGGGAACTCGATAGACGCGGCGTCCGCCGCCGCCGTCCTCACCAATCTCGACGCCGCCGGCGCGATAACCCCCGCGGAGGGACGTCTGATGGCAGCGGCGATGAGCGAACGGGCGCTTGCCGGCGTTCCGGCGGAGCGAAAGGGCGCTCTGCGAGCGGAGATATTCAAGCAGATGCTCCTCACCTGCGCGGACGCGGGCTGAGGCTGAGATCATTGAAATAAAGCGACGGGAGGCAACGAATATGCTGTTTGACGAATTTTTCCTGCCCGAGATACGGGCAATGCAGGCGCGGAGGAACCACGTCTGTCCGACCTGCGGAATAAGCGAGGAGGAGGTCGCCCGCACCGGGCGCGTGGGATGCGCGGACTGTTACCGTGAGTTTGCGCCGCTGCTCACGCCGCACATCCGGCGGATACACGGGAACGCGACGCACACCGGGCGCGTCCCGGCGAAGGTCGCGGCGAGCCCGAAGCGCCGCCGCGAGGCGCTCGAGCGCGAGATGCAGGAGGCCATAGGCGCGCAGAACTTCGAGCGCGCCGCAGAGATACGGGACGAGCTGAAGAAGCTCGCGGACGAGGGAGGCGAAAAGGCATGACGGCCGAAAGATGGTACAGACGGAGCGGCGACGAGGGCGACGTATGCGTGTCCACGCGCGTCCGCTTTGCCCGCAACATATCGAAGTATCCCTTCCCGGGACGGATGAGCGACGACGCGACGCGGCGGCTGATAAGCGAGACCGCGACGGCACTGTCGAAAAGCGAGATAGGCGCGCACTTCCGCCTTGTGGATATGGAGCAATGCTCCTCGCTCGAGCGCGCGGCGCTCGTCGAGCGGCACATCATCTCACCCGACCTCGCGGAGGGCGGCTCGCCGAGAGCCGTGCTGATAAGCGATGACGAGAGCATGAGCGTAATGATAAACGAGGAGGATCACCTCCGGCTCCAGGTGCTCGCGCCCGGCCTCGACGTGAAGAAGACCCTCGAGCGCGCGCGGCAGCTCGACGAGGTGTTCGACCGCGAGCTCGGCTACGCGTTTGACGAGAAGCTCGGCTACCTCACGAAATGCCCGACAAACCTCGGAACGGGTATGCGCGTGTCGGTCATGCTTCACCTGCCGGCGCTCGAGGAGGCGCGCGAGATAGGCGGCGTCATCTCGGCGGCGGGCGGCGCGGGTCTCACCGCGCGCGGCATCTACGGAGAGGGGAGCGCCGCCGAGGGCTCGCTCTACCAGTTCTCAAACCGCATCACTCTCGGCTACACCGAGGAGGAGGTCTGCGACCGCCTCGAGCAGGTCGCGCGGCAGATAATCGAGCGTGAGCACACGCTCCGCCGCCGCTCGCTAGAAAGCGACCGCGAGGGCGTAGAGGACCGCGTCTGGCGCGCCGTCGGGACGCTGAAGTACGCGCGGAGGATGGACACTTCCGAGGCGCTTCGGCTCCTCGGCGAGGTGCGCGTAGGTGCGTCGCTCGGGATACTCCCGACCGACTGCGGCAGGCTCAACGAGTTGCTGTGGGCGGTGCGGGCATCCAACCTGTCGCTTTCGGCGGGGAAGGAGCTTTCGCCCTCCGAGCGAGACCGCCGGCGCGCCGAGCTGCTTCGCGGCATAGAGGAAGGCTCGTTCAAGATATAAGTTTTTTGCAAAGCGCAAAGGGACATAATAACGGAGAACGGAGGTATTGATATGTTTTCCTACAACTCCAGATTCACACAGCGCGCCGAGAACGCGATAAGGCTCGCGCAGGAGGCGGCGCAGGAGCTCGGCCACGGCTACGTCGGCTCGGAGCATATACTATTGGGACTCATCCGAGAGACGGACGGCATAGCGTCCAAGGCACTCGTCCGCGCCGGAGTAGACGGCGAGGCGCTGAAGAGTGCCATCGTCGAGGCGATAGGTGAGGGACAGTCCGGCGCGCCGGTACAGGGCTTCACGCCGCGCGGCAAAAGGATAATCGAGCTCGCCATAGCCGAGGCGGCGCGCCACGGCCACAGCTACGTCGGCACCGAGCACATACTGATGGGGCTCCTGCGCGAGAGCGACTGCGTCGCGGTGCAGTTCCTCATGAGCCTCGGCGCAAACCCGCAGCAGCTCTATTCCGCGCTCGAACAGATGACCGGTTCCTCCGGCGGTGAAGCACAGCAGAGCGGCGAACAGCCGCGCGGAGGCCGTGCACAGCGCGGCGACCCGTCCTCGGCCGCGACAAAGACGCTCAACAAGTTCGGCCGCGACCTCACCGATATGGCCCGAGAGGGCAAGCTCGACCCGATAATCGGGCGCGACGAGGAGACTGCGCGCGTCATACGCATCCTCTCCCGCCGCACGAAGAACAACCCGGTGCTGATAGGCGAGCCGGGCGTCGGCAAGACCGCCGTCGCGGAGGGACTTGCGGAGCGGATAGCCGCGGGCGACGTGCCCGAGACGCTGAAAAACAAGCGCCTCTTCTCGCTCGACCTCGGCGGTATGCTCGCCGGAACGAAGTACCGCGGCGAGTTCGAGGAGCGCATAAAGGGCGCTATAGACGAGGTGAAGGAGGCCGGCAACGTCATACTCTTCATCGACGAGATACACACGCTCATCGGCGCGGGCGCGGCGGAGGGCGCCATCGACGCCGCGAACATCCTCAAGCCGGCGCTCTCGCGCGGCGAGATACAGGTGATAGGCGCGACGACGATAGACGAGTACCGCAAGCACATCGAGAAGGACGCGGCGCTCGAGCGGCGCTTCCAGCCGGTCATGGTGGGCGAGCCCACCGAGGCGGAGACCGTCGAGATACTGAAGGGGCTCCGCGACCGCTACGAGGCGCACCACGGCCTGAAGATACCGGACGAGGCGATAAAGGCCGCCGTCGAGCTGAGCGCCCGCTATATCGGCGACCGCCGTCTGCCGGACAAGGCGATAGACCTCATAGACGAGGCGTGCAGTCGCGTGCGCATGGCGTCCGCCACCGCGCCGGATTCGCTCAAGGAGCTCGAGGAGAAGCTTGACCGCCTCGCCGCCGAGAAGGAGTCGGCGGTGACGAGTCAGGACTTCGAGCTCGCGGCACAGCTCCGCGACGAGGAGAAGAAAGCCCGCGAGGAGCTTGAGCGCGAGCGCGCGGAGTGGCAGGGCAAGAGCTCCGGCGAGCGCGGCTCGGTCAGTGAGGAGGACGTCGCGGCAGTCGTGAGCGGCTGGACCGGCGTTCCGGTCACGCGCCTCACCGAGGACGAGGCAGAGCGTCTGCTTCACATGGAGGACATCCTTCACCGGCGCGTTATCGGTCAGGACGAGGCGGTGAGCGCTGTGTCCCGCGCGATACGGCGCGGCCGCGTAGGCCTCAAGGATCCGAAGCGTCCGACCGGAAGCTTTATCTTCCTCGGGCCGACGGGCGTCGGCAAGACCGAGCTCTGCCGCGCGCTTGCGGAGGCGCTTTTTGGCGATGAGAACGCCATGATACGCGTGGACATGAGCGAGTATATGGAAAAGCACTCTGTATCGAAGCTCATCGGTTCGCCTCCGGGATACGTCGGCTTTGACGAGGGCGGACAGCTCACCGAGAAGGTTCGCCGCACCCCATACTCGGTGGTGCTCTTTGACGAGATAGAGAAGGCCCACCCCGACGTGTTCAACATCCTGCTTCAGATACTCGAGGACGGACGCCTCAGCGACTCGCAGGGACGCGTCGTTGACTTCAAGAACACGATAATCGTCATGACCTCGAACCTCGGCGCGCACGATCTCATGGAGCGGAAGCGCCTCGGCTTCGGCGAGAGCGACGACGCCCCGACCGACGAGGAGATCCGCGCCACCGTCATGCAGCGCCTGCGCGAGGCGTTCCGCCCGGAGTTCCTCAACCGCATCGACGAAATAATCGTTTTCCACCGCCTTGACAAAGAGACGATACGCGAGATAGCGCGGTCGATGTTTGACACCGTCGCGAAGCGTATCAAGGACGCGAGCGGTGTGGAGCTCACGGCGGACGACAGCGCACTCGACCTCATAGCGGACGAGGGCTTCGACCCGACCTACGGCGCGCGTCCGCTCAGGCGGGCACTCAGCTCGAAGGTCGAGGACGCCGTCGCGGAGAAGATCCTCGACGGCAGCCTGAAGTCGGGCGAGAAGGTCATTGCACGGGCACAGGACGGCGAGCTCGTGTTTGACAAGCAGTAGCTTGTCGCGGGAAATCGCGCTCGCTTCGCTCGCTTACCAATTTCCCGCGAGGCCGCCGGACAGGGCGAAGCCCTGCCGGCGGCAACACTCCGCTACGCGCCGAGTTTTCCGCCTTCGGCGGAAAATCGACGCATTCCCACGCGGTCGACGACCGCGTGGGAGCCCTTCCGATTGAAATGCTCGGCGGAAATGAATTCCGCCTGCGCGAAGTTGCTTGCCGTAGGCAAGCAACTTCAACCGCGCGAACCAGCGCGGTTTCCGCCTTCGGCGGAAAATCGACGCAATCCCACGCGGTCAGCGACCGCGTGGGATTTGGCGAAACTCTGCGAGGCTTTTTAGTAAAGATAAAAGCTCGGGTGTCCGCAACGCGGACACCCGAGCTTATTCTTCCCGGAAAAGGTCGGTTTTGAGCGGAAGCCCCTTCGCGTAGGAGTAGAATCCGCGCATCGCGTCCGCGACCTCGCGCGCGGGCGGAAGCGGATTCCCGAGGGGATGCACCATCAGCCACATCGGGACGTGGTAGACCTCGTAGTCTATCTCGCGGTACGCCGTGTAGCCGAGGCGCTCGTAGAAGCCTATCCGCTTCTCTCGGACGGTTCGTTCCTCTGTGCTGTCGGCGGTCTCGGGGCGTTCGGCCTCGAGGACGATACAGCGTCTGCCGCGTATCATCTCGAGAAGCTCGCGCATGAACCGCGTCCCGACGCCCTGACCCCTGTACCCGTCGTAGACGGCAAAGAGAAAGAGCATCACCGCGCCCGAGCGCTCGATGAGGAACGCGTAGCCGCGTTCCTCATCGTCTTCGACGTATATGTATCCGGTGTAGAGACCACGGTCGAGCCCGTCCGCAAACATCCTCTCCGGCGGACGCTCATCCGCGGGAAAGTCGCGGTCGATATGACGGCGGTAGAGCTCGCGGAACCTGTCTCTTTCGAGCGGACGAAGCATACGTTCTTACTTGCCGGCCTCGGCAAGCGCCTGCTCTATGGCGTAGCTTATCTGGTCGGGGCAGCTCGTGGGCTTCATGCCG
>CANPWY010000115.1 GCA_947585215.1 uncultured Clostridia bacterium | reverse complement strand
GGTGGAGGCAGCGAGTTCGAGGCCCACACAGTCTGTGCCAGACAAAGACACCACATCTTTCGATGTGGTGTCTTTGTCTGGAGCGGATTACGAGACTCGAACTCGCTACCTCCACCTTGGCAAGGTGGCGCTCTACCAGATGAGCTAAATCCGCATATTCGGTTTTATTGGTGCCGGTGGCCGGGCTCGAACCGGCACGCTGTTGCCAGCGGTGGATTTTGAGTCCACTACGTCTACCAATTCCATCACACCGGCAGGTCGTTGTGGGCTCGCCTTCGGTCGCCGTGCTTGATTATTATAGCAAGGTCCCCCCGAAAAAGCAAGCCCTTTTTCAAATTTTTTTCAAAAAATTTTTACCGCCGCGCACAAGGACACGCGGAACGGCGCGTTCACTTCTCCCGTCCGGTCACGAGCAGGCGGTATATTGTCGGATCCGCGCCGAACTCGGCTATCGCACGCTCGGCCTCCGCGAGACGCTCCGCCGACGGGCTCTTCGCTCCCTCCGGGCGCTTGACGGCGCGGATAAGCAGGTTCTTCGGCGTGTGCTCCATCTCTATGAACTCGAGGAGCTGCGTGCGGTAGCCGCGGTATTCGAGGACGTTTGCGCGCACGGCGTCGGTGAGGAGCGCCGAGAAGCGCTCCTTTATCAGTCCGTAGCGCGTGAGGAGCGCGAGGCGGTCGCTCTTTATCTGTGCATTGAGCTCGTGCTGACAGCACGGCACCGAGAATATCAGCCGCGCGCCCCAGTTGACGGCGTTCGCGAGCGCGAAGTCGGTCGCGGTGTCGCAGGCGTGGAGCGTCATCACGATGTCCGGCTTGAACGGCGGCGCGTAGTCCGCGATGTCGCCCACCTCGAAGCGCAGTCCGTCGTAGCCGTAGCGCCGCGCGGCGGCGGAGCACTTCTCTATGACGTCCCGCTTGAGGTCGAGGCCGACTATCTCCACCGGGCGCTTCAGTATCTCCGCGAAGTAGTGGTACACGACAAAGGTGAGGTAGCTCTTGCCGCACCCGAAGTCTATTATGCGCAGAGGGCCGTCTGTCTCGAGCGATTTGCAGTCGTCGTTTATAACCTCGAGGAAGCGGTTTATCTGGCGGAACTTGTCGTACATGGAGCGGACGACCTTCCCCTCCGCCGTGAACACGCCCATGTCGACGAGCGGCGCTATCGGCTCTCCCTCGCGGATGAGGTAGTTCTTCTCACGGTTGTGCGGAGCGGGAGCGGATGACACCGCCGCTGTCGCCCTGCTTCGGCGCACGGCGGCGCGTCCCTTCTTCGAAACGAGTATCACGAACTGCACGCCGTCGGCGCGGCGGACGTCTATCTGACGGAAGCCGTACCTTTCCGCGTCGCCGGCGGCGAGGGCGACAAGCGCCGTCTCCGGCGCGGTCTCGTGGAACGCCTGCGTCTCGGTGAAGCGCTCGGCCTTCCAGCGCTCTCAATGCGCTCGATGACTTCCTTCCTGTACTTTGCCGAGGAGCCCGCCTTGCTGAGTATAAGGCGGTTCAGCTCTCCCGAAGCCGCGACCTCGGCGATCGCGGCGCGGACATCCGTGCCCTCCATGGCTTACGCCTCGGGCGTCGTCGGTGCGAACGGCTCCTCACTTGAGGGAGCCTCGGGCGTGGGAGCGGCCGGCTCCGCCGTGGGCTCCTGCGACGCGGACGGCGAGGGCTCGGCTGTCGGCGCGGAGGACGCGGGAACGGTCGGCTCGGCGGACGCCGGAGCGGACGGCTCGGGCGTCGCGGGTGTGCTCGGCTCGGGCGTTGCGGGAGCAGACGGCTCCGCGGAAGCTGGAGCGCTCGGCTCGGGCGTTGCGGGCGTCGTCGGTTCCGCGGACGCCGGAGGCATGGACGGGTCACCTGAGGCCGGGACGCTCGGCGCGCCCTTCGTGCCTACCTCGACGACGCGGTCGAGTCGGACGTACTTGCTGTCCGAGACCTTGTAGCTGTCCACCTCGTTGCCGTCCTTGTCGTAGACGGTGGCGTAGGTCGACACGGAGTAGCCGGAGTGACCCGGCACCTTCTGGCGCGTCTTGCCGTACTCGAGGTTGGGATTTTCCACCTGTTTTGTCTCGTAGGGGTTGTAGGAGTGGGTCACGGTGTTCAGCTTGACGGTGTATCCGTCGGTATCGGTGCCGTACATCTGGACGTGGACGTTGCTCCCCTCCAGCCAGCAGAGTATCTTGATGGGATAGTCCCGGTTGTTCTTGAATTTGAAATCGAGCGAGCCCCAGTAGACCGTCGCGTCCTCCCCAAGCGGGCAGTAGGTGACGGTGTAGGCGTGGTTCTTGCGGCTCGTTATCTCGAGGCGGGCGCGGAGCGCCGCCATATACACGGTCGAGCTGGTCTGGCATATTCCGCCGCCGAGCTGATCCTCGATGCCGCCGGAGAGGTAGACCGAGGCGTTGCGGAAGCCGCGCTCCGCCGTCCGCTCGCCGACGATGGTGTTGTAGGAGAACTCGTCGCCCGGCATGAGCACGGTCTCGTTTATCGAGGAGCAGGCGAGGCGGACGTTCTCCGTCCTGTTCGCGTCCGACCCGCTCATCGTCGTGCTGACGTCCGCAAGCTTATCCTGGAACCACACCGACTCGAGGTTCTCCTCCGTGACCTCGGGGTAGGTGTAGCGCACCGCTATGATGAAATCCTTGCCCTTTGCGAGCTCGGCCTCCGCCGCGTCGAGGTCAAAGTCGACGCCTATCGCCTCCGGGGTGACTCCGGTGACCTTGCCGTTCTCGACGGTATAGGTGGCGTCTCTCGGCTCCACATATATATTCTCGAGCACCTGCCTGAGGTTGGGCAGCTTCGGTTCGACTGCGTGGACATACCCGTCCGCCTCGACCGAGCCGAACTCTCCGCTCTCGAGCCGGCGCGAGACCTCCTCGGTGAGTGCCGCCGCGTCGCACTCCTGGCCGGCCTCGCCAACGGTGACGTCTATCACGTCTCCGCGGCGGTTCGCCTCGCCGTCCTTCACGGGTATCGCGAGTCCGGCGGCAAGCTCCTCCACGAGCGGACCCACCGGCGAGAGATCCATGGTGTTCGCCCACTCAAGGTGCGTTTCGCTCCACAGCGTACCTATCCTCTTTATCGCGCCCGCCTCGCGGGGCTTGTCAAACGCGAACTGCGCGGCGGCGCGCGCCTCGGTCGCGGCGTCGTACTCCTCGGAGAGCCTGTCGGTGTCGAGCGTGAGCCGCTCCTCACCCTCAAACGTGACGGTGACGACTCCGTGGCGGTTTGCAAGGTGCGCCTCGAGCGCCTGGGCCGCCTCGTCAACGCTCATGCCGCCGACGTCGAGCCCCGAAACGGTGACATTCGGATATATATTCGGGTAAAACGCTCCAAACCACGTCGCGGCGGCGACGACCGCGACTATCACGACCGCCGCGACGATTGCGGCTATCCTGCCGCCGACGGCCTTCTTCGTCCTCGCCGCCTCGCGCTTTCCCCCACGGCTGTTTTCGTTCTCTGCCATCTCCGTACCTCACATATCAAGCGCCGATATTGGCGCGTAATTTCACATATACATTATAGACTGTCGACGCTGAAAAATCAAATGACAAATCAGTTACAGTTTGAAAAAATATTCCTCATAGCGCGGTTGTTTCGCGGTTTTGCATATTTTTTGGCGAAAAAAGCCGGCGGGAGCTTGTCCCGCCGGCAGAAGCCGTACTTTCGGTCTCTCAGAGCGCATGCCCCGGCACGCTCAGGCGCCGGTGGGCAGCGTTCTCGTAGATCGACGCGCGGTACCGGAATGTCGAGAGCGGCATTCCGCACTCTCGCGCCGCCGCCGTGCAGGAGATCTTCTTGGTCTTCCAGCGCCGGTAGACGCTTCGGAAGTTCCCCGGCAGGGGACGCGGCGGACGTCCGAACTGAACGCCGCGCGCCTTCGCCGCCGCTATGCCCTCCGCCTGACGCTGGCGGATGTTCGTGCGCTCGTTCTCCGCGACAAAGGAGAGCACCTGCAGAACGATGTCCGCGAGGAAGGTGCCCATCAGGTCCTTGCCGCGGCGGGTGTCGAGCAGCGGCATATCCAGCACCATGATATCTATGCCCCTGTCTTTTGTGAGTATCCGCCACTGCTCGAGTATTTCCCCGTAGTTCCGTCCCAAGCGGTCGATGCTCTTGATGCAGAGCAGGTCGTCCTTCTTCATGCGCCTGACGAGCTTCTTGTACTGCGGACGTTCAAAGTCCTTGCCGGACTGCTTGTCCATATAGATGTTTTTATCCGGTATATTCTTTTCCCGGAGCGCGATGAGCTGTCTGTCCTCGTTCTGCTCCTTAGTGCTGACCCGGATATAGCCATACACTGTGATACCATCGACCTCCCTTTCCTCGCTTGACCCGTTCAGGTCGGTCGGTTCGTTGCCGGTCATACTCATTGTCCCACTCTTGCGGACAATAATGTATGATCCCGGCTTGCCTTCTGTTTCCATAAATACCTCCGTATAGTGTTCGCCCTGCGGCGTATTCGGTCACCCGCGGCCATGTGTCGGCCGCTTTCCCATAGCGCTTTCCCCATTGGGGATCCCGTTTTCCCGCGGCGCGCCGCATCGCTTGGCGGGAAGTATTCGGGAAACGGCACATTTTAGCGGTGTGGCTGCAAAAGAAAAAGCGGCCCGGACGCAGCTCTGCGCGAACTACGCCCGGGTAAAAACCACGTATTAAAAGCGACAAGCTGAACGGTCGTATTGGGCCGCCCGAGTCACCGGCGGCCTTTTCAGAAACGGACTTATGTTTTCGCGGTTCCCGGCGCTATCGGACGGTCACCTCGATGACGGTGTCGGTCCTGTCCGGCAGGACAGGGTCGTTTGAGATATTGCAGAACACGACGTCGGGGTAGTTGTCGTATATCCAGCCGTGCTCTATCTTCGCCTCCGCGCCGTCCGCAAGGCGGCGGGCGCAGACGACCTCGTCGTGCGTGACGCCGGTGAGCGGCAGGGCGCCGACGGTGTTCTCGAAGACGTGGTAGTAGAGCTTGTTCCCGTTCCGGGTGATGCGCCCGTACTCCGGCTTCGGGAGGCCCGCCTTGCCGCAGCCGTAGATGCTCGCGGAGTTCTTATCCATCCACTTTCCTATCTCCGCAAGCGTCTCGAGCGAACGGTCGGGGATGCGCCCTTCGGCGTCCGGGCCGACGTTCAGGAGGAGGTTCCCGCCCTTGGAGACGCACTCGACGAGCTTGCGGATGAGCATATCCGCCGGCTTGAAGAAGTTGTCCCACGCGTTGTAGCCCCACGAGCCGTTCATCGTGACGCACGCTTCCCACACGAGGTCGCCGCCCTTAACGTCGGTGAGGCCGTTCGGCGGGATTATCTGCTCGGGGCTCGCGAAGTCGCCGTGCCACGGCGTCGGGTCACATTCGTAGAGCGAGCCGAATCCCTCTCCGCTCACCTCGAGGCGGTTGTCGATGATTATCCCCGGCTGGAGCGTGCGCACCACGTCGACAAGCTCCTCCGCGCGCCACGCCTCGCCGCGCAGGTCGCCGTAGGAGAAGTCGAACCACATTATGTCGAGCTTGCCGTAGTTCTCGCAGAGCTCGCGCACCTGCGCGTGCATGTAGTCGAGATAGCGGTCGAAGTCGCGCCCCTCGTTGGAGTAGGCGGGGTCGTCCCGCATGGGATGGTTCATGTCGCCGTAGTGCGGATAGTCGGGGTGGTGCCAGTCGAGAAGCGAGTAGTAGAGGCCGACCTTCAGTCCCTCCGCACGGAACGCGTCGAGAAATTCTCGCACGAAGTCGCGCCCCGCCGGGGTGTTCGTGCTCTTGAAGTCGGTGTATTTGCTGTCAAAGAGGCAGAACCCGTC
>CANPWY010000114.1 GCA_947585215.1 uncultured Clostridia bacterium | reverse complement strand
ATTCCCGTTGGGCATTCTGAGCCTTTTCCAAATGCGACGCTGTTTCTCCCAGCGTATCGGATAACTCGTCCAGCTCCTCGCAGAAGCCCTTTGGAAACTCCGGGTGGAAGTTGCCGCCGGCTATCTCCTTGGCGGAAGCCGCAATCTGCGCCACCGGTTTTTCAAAGCGTTTTGAGATGATCCACGCAAGGACGAACCCTAAAATCAGAGACAGGACGGAGACCCACATAAGCTGCACCCGCAAAATTCCGACGGTTCCACCCACCGTGCCGAGGGGAAGGCTGACCGACAGAATTTTTCCGTCTCCCAGTCGGACGCCCGTCACATAGGCCGTCTCGTCCTCGGTTACAAAGCCGACTCGATCGGTTTCGGCTTCGTTCAGCTCGTTTACAAGTGTCTGATAGCTGTACGGCAGATTGCGCAGAGCGCCCTTTTCCCAATTCATCACGTCGCCTGCATGATACGGATTATCCGTCCCGTCATTTGCCTGCTTTGTGCCGTCGTAAAGGCGCCTGTATTCGTCGGCACTGTAGAGGACGCTCCCGTCCACGTCTGTCACGAATACGAGGAGCGAATTGGAGACGGCAACCTCGTCGATCACCTCATAAAAGTTGGGATCGGAGGCGTGAGCGGTCATCTTGCTGACCGCTTTTTCGACGTTTCGGATCGCCATATCGTTATAAAAGCTCTGCAAAAAAACTGTCTGCAAAAGCCAAAGTACAAGGAAGATGACGGCAGAAAATAAAAGGAACCACAACCACAGCTTCACGCCGAAGGATTTACGCTTTTTCATCGAACCGATACCCCGTTCCCCGCAAAGTCACGATACACTTCCGATAGGGCCCCAGCTTGCCGCGCAGGAGCTTGATCTGCCAATCCACTGTGCGGTCGTCTCCGTAATAGTCGTAGCCCCACACGTTATTCAATATGTTCTCCCGCGTCAGGGCGATGCCTTTGTTCTGTATGAGATAGACAAGCAGCTCATACTCTTTCGCGGTCAGCTCCGTCTTCACGCCGTCCACAAAGACCTCATGGGAGAGCGTGTCAATGCGAAGACCCTGTACCACGATTTCCTGTTTAGGCTTTCCCTCGGTGTGCCTTGCTAGGACCGCCTTGACCCGCGCCATCAGCTCCCGCGGGGAAAACGGCTTTACCACATAATCGTCGATTCCAAGCTCAAAGCCCATCAGCTTGTCGTACTCGGTGCCAAGTGCCGACAGCATAATAACGGGCGTTTGTTTCTGCTTGCGGATCTCCTTGCAGGCGGTGAACCCGTCCATCTCCGGCATCATAATGTCGAGAATGATCAGGTCATAGTTGTTTTCGCTGCACAAACGTACCGCTTCTCTGCCGCTCGCCGCAGTGTCGATTCTATGGCCCTCATGCTCCGCAAAACGGGAAATCAGTTCTACAATATCCTTTTCGTCATCGACGGCCAATAGGTAAGCCATGATTTTCCTCCCATACAGCGCAAAACGCAAACCGCCACTTGGACGGTCTGCCATTTTGCGCTTTTTGCGTTTTGTTACTTATGATAGCTCGCGCCGCGCTGCTGTCCGGTTTGGAAGCTGTACCCGGACATATCCCGTGTGCCGTCATCGTCGTCGCCTTGACGGTAAGATGCACCTCTCTGCTGTCCGCCAACATAGCTGTAAGATGCAGCCGCTTCTTCGGACCAAGGCGTTTCCCCAATGCCGTTTTCAGCTAAGAAAGCGTCCTGTTCATCTTCGGGAAGTTTCTCCGCTTGGGCGTACAAATCATTGCGAGTTGTGCTGTTCTGCTGTCCGGTCAGATAGCTGTACGCACTTCCATCCTCGGCTTCCGGCGCATAGGATGTGCCGACTTCCTGCCCCGTGGTGCAGCTGTAGTCGGTCTTATCCTCGGTGTCGTCCTCGTACAGAGAGCCGACCTGCTGCCCGGTCACGTAGCTGTAGGACGCCGCCGCTTCTTCGGAGTAGGGAGTGTCCGCAATACCGTTTTCCGCAAGGAAAGCGTCCTGCTCGTCCTCCGGCAACTCAGCCGCCTGCGCATACAGTTCATTCCGTAAGGTACTGCGCTGCCTCCCGGTGAGATAGCTGAACCCATCAGACCCGGCGGCAAATGCGGTCACGCCTCCCACCGACAGCACAAGCGCCGTGACAACAGCGGATAGTACTAAAGCTTTCTTCTTCATGGCTTTTACCACCTTTCAGGATTCTGACTTCCGTCAGTGATTATAGGATAAACCATGAATAAGGAATGCGCGTGGCGGTTATTTGGAATCTGTGTGGAATTTATATAAATGGAAATAACAGCATCCAAGTAAAACAATTATACTAACGATTCAAGACGACAATTGCTGTCCGGAGCGCATATGGAGAATACATGGTGTGTCCGGAATTGAGCCGCTTAAACTCGGCAATTATTTTCAAAATATCCTGTGAAGACGGCCGGTTCTTCACGGCTTTTGTACCCCACAAAAAGTCGCGGTAAAACTCCGCGTTCAAAGTGCGATGATTAACCGCGCAGTTGGTGATTTGAGCTGAAGTCATTTAAAATTTGCCCCCGTTTTTCTCATATTCTTCAATAGTAACATTCATAAGATTTCGGAACGCAACGGAAGGATTTGCCGGGTATTTTCCCGGATCTTGCCTGTGAAGTGACAGAAGTGCTATCTTATAACGAAGATACGTGTCGTCGTTAATCAAGAAGCAAATCTTCCTGTTAAGATATGAGCTATTCGGCATAACAATCATCTCCGTATCTGTATATCTATATATCTGCATATTTATATATTATCACATCTGTGAGTTCCGGTCAAGATTTTTTGATATTTCCCTTCGCTACGGCGGAGAGGCCGTCCTGGACCGGCACCGCCACGGAGCCGGCGGAGGCCGGGCCACCGGAATCCGCCGGGGCTTACCGGGAGAAGAAGGTCAGGGAGAAGATCGTCGAGGTCCTGTGCTCCGTCTACCGAGCCTGCTTCGACCTCGATGGCAAGCTTGAGCGTCTGCAAGGACAGTACAATCGGGTGTCAGAGCAGAGCTATTCTTACTCAGCCCGCTTGGACTCGGTCTCGACGGAGAACAAGTCTTTGAAGGAGGAGGCGAGGGATTATGAGCGGCTAACCGGAGCAGACGGACAGGAAATTGGAGGATCTGCGCCAGCGGGAACAGGCTGAGAAAGAGCGGAAATGAGCCGCCAGACCATATGGCGTGGGTCAGACGGATGAACAATATCCGCAACAGGGCAACGGAAATTGTGAATAGCGAACTGATCTATGCGTAAAGAAAAGGTGCATCCTCCTTTTGGAGGATGCACCTTTTTAACAAGGTTCCTAGGAACCCGCCGAACGCAATCTGTGATTGCGGGCGGCGGGTCGGGTTCTTATTTGCACCTGCCGCAATCGGAACAGCCGTTGCAGATGAGTCGGCTGCCGCAATGGGAGCAGTTCCCACGGTAGTGCGGCACGTACAGCTCGTCTGTCGGGATCTCCCGGCCGAAGCGGTCGGTCAGTTTCCAGTTGATCGGCTGTCCTTCATAGTTCATGCCGGATTTATACGCCATTTCGCTTTGCACCTGCTTTTTCGGCAGATGATATCGCTTGCTGTCTTTGATAAATACCGTCCCGGTTTCGATAAAGCAGAAGGTGATGTCTTGCGCGCACATTCCGACCGCAATGCCTTCATCCAGTCGAAGTGGCAGGGCTTTGCGCCGTCGTAATTCTCGCCGCCGCAGATGACCTGTTCAATCTGCCCGTCACCCAGATATTTTTCAATGCTGACCGCACCGATAAACGGCGCGCACATGATTCCCTTGTGCTTGAAGGGCAGCGAAAGCAGAATCGGGATGCGCTCGTCGGCTCGGCGCTGATTTTCACAGGTGACGTTGAACATGACGTTCTCCCAGCCGTTGCCCCAGTCCTTCGGCAGACAGTCTTGTACTCTTTGCGGGCGTTTGGTCAGAAGAAAGAATTTCACGTCGCTGCGTTGCCGCATCAGTTCCCACGCATCATCCCGCCATTAGTCCGCTTCCTCCAAAAAGAAATCCGAGGACATACAGACACGGATCAGCTCTCCGTTTTGGATTTTGTAAGAGCCGTTTCGATTCTTTTGAACGGGATAGGTGAAGCCGGAGCTTGTTTTGTAAATATCGGCGCCGTTTCGGTCACGAACACTGTCGAGAAAATACATATAGCAATGCCGGCAGCCCTCACTGCACTTCACGCACCCGTGCCACGGGTTCCAAATATCGTGCATGGCCTTACCTTAAATCATCCAGAGCCTTGCCGATGTCGCCGTTGATGCAAATCGACCGGCTCTCTATCTCCGCAGGACAGACCGCCTCGCCGTAGTTGATGCAGGCGTAGGTCGCCGCCTTGTTCTGCGCGGTCATGCGCCAGAAGGGATATTTGATGATGCCCGGCGTGTTGTACCCGACGCCGAGCTCGAGGAACAGGATACGTCCGTTCCCGCGCGTCCGCAGGAAGCGCTCATACCGCTCCGCCGCCTCATGCCAGCCCTCATCTTCCACGAATTTGTCGTCCGAGCGGAGATTCATCGTCATCGGTCTGCCGCAGTGCGGGCAGACGGGCAGAAGCTCAGACGGGATACGCATGTCCTTCTGCCGCTCCACCATCTGCCGAATCGTATCCTCGTTGTCGAAGGTCTCCCGACAGCACGGCTCGGAGCATTGGAACAGGCCGTAATCGCCCTGCGTGTAGAACAGCCGCTTCTTATCGAATCCCGCCTTCTGGAAGCAGTGGTCTACGTTTGTGGTTATCACGAAATAGTCCTTGTCCCGAACAAGCGCCAGCAGGTCGTCGTAGACCGGCGTCGGCGCATCCATATAGCGGTTGATGAAGATATACCGGCTCCAATACGCCCAAAACTCCTCCGGCGAGGGGAACGGATAAAACCCGCCGGAATACATATCGGAGAAGCCGTATTGCTCGGCAAAGTCGGAGAAATGCCGCTCAAATCTTTCACCCGCGTAGACAAATCCGGCGGACGTGGACAGTCCCGCGCCCGCACCGACTACGATCGCGTCCGCCCTGTCCAGCGCCTCGCGGAGCCGACGGACATTATCCGAGTAACCCCCGGTAGATCTCGAGATCGGTATCTTTAAAGACATTTAATATAACCTCCGTGTCTCCTTTGTACCGCCGCACCGTGTCCACGGCAATTTTTGCGGCCTCGTCATTCGGGAAATGAAATTCTCCGGTGGAGATACAGCAGAACGCCACACTGTTTATGCCGTTTTCCTGCGCCAGCTCCAGACAGGAGCGGTAGCAGGAGGCAAGCAGTTCCCGGTCGCCCTGCGTCACACGGCCGTATATGACGGGACCGACTGTGTGCAGGACGTAGTCGCAGGGCAGATTGAAAGCGGGCGTAAGCTTTGCCTGCCCGGTCGGTTCCTCGTGCCTCTGCTTTTTCATCAGTTCCGCGCAGGCGAGCCGAAGCTGTACCCCGGCGAAGGTGTGTATGGCGTTGTCGATGCATCCGTGGCAGGGCACGTAACAGCCGGTCATGCCGCTGTTTGCGGCGTTCACGATGGCACCGCAGCGCAAGGTGGTGATGTCTCCCTGCCAGAGATAGATGCCCGGCTCGAGCGCCGTCAGATCGGTTACGTCCGTGACGCCCTTCCGGGCGGTCTCAGCCCGCAGATACTCGTCCTGTACCGCGAGAAAATCCTCACTGACAGGCCGCGGCGGGCGGACGTTCATCAGCGAGCGGAGCAGAGTCTTCTGCTCCGCTTCGCCGGAGGGAATGTGCAGATCCCGATACCGGGGCTCCTCGTCCAGCAGAAAACGAATCAAAAACATTCGGCGCTCTGCATGAGTCATTCTCTCACCGCCGTTTTCGTATTTCGTCTTCCGGTATTGCCAGACCCCCGAATTTCCTCATGGTAGAAATAATCTACGATAACGGGGTGCCCCTGCGGAACACGACCGTATGGCATTTCATTATCCACAAATGGGCAATCGTATTTCTTCGCCATTTCCTCCGCTT
>CANPWY010000113.1 GCA_947585215.1 uncultured Clostridia bacterium | reverse complement strand
TGGCTTACGTCGCGTTTAACGACATATTGCGGCTTGTGAGGTAGCTATGGAACGCAGAAAAACAAGGAAGATAAACGCGGGCGGCGTCGAGATAGGCGGCGGCGCGCCGATAAGCGTCCAGTCGATGACGACGACCGCCACCGCGGACGTCGAGGCGACGTCGCGGCAGATAGCGCGGCTGGAGGCCGCCGGGTGCGACATCGTCCGCGTCGCCGTGCCGGACATGGCGGCGGCGGAGGCGATAGCGGAGCTCAAGAAGCGCACGAGGCTGCCGATAGTCGCGGACATACACTTCGACTACCGCCTCGCGCTCGCGGCGGTGAAATCCGGCGTCGACAAGATACGCATCAACCCCGGAAATATCGGCTCGCCGGAGCGCGTCCGCGCCGTCGCGGACGCATGCCTCGAGCGGGGGATACCGATACGCGTCGGCGTGAACGGCGCGTCGGTGCGGCGCGACATCCTCGAAAAACACGGCGGCGTCACCGCCGGCGCGCTCGCGGAGAGCGCCATATCCCATGTTGAACTGCTCGAGGACACCGGATTTTTCGATATAGCCATATCCGTGAAGGCGCCGGAGGTGGCGCTCACGATAGAGGCCTACCGCCGCCTCGCGGAGCTGCGGGACTATCCTCTGCACGTCGGCCTCACGCACTCCGGCACCGAGCGTATCGGCGTCATGAAGAGCGCCGCCGCGATAGGCTCGCTCCTCGCGGACGGGATAGGCGACACGATACGCGTCTCGCTCACGGCGGATCCCGTGCGCGAGGTCGAGACAGGAATAGACCTCCTCCGCGCGCTCGAGATACGGCGGGACTGCGCGGAGGTAGTCGCGTGCCCGACCTGCGGACGGTGTCGCATAGACCTCATACCGCTCGCGGAGGAGGTCGAACGCCGCCTTGCGGGCGTGAAAAAGCCGCTGAAGGTAGCGGTCATGGGATGCGCCGTCAACGGCCCCGGCGAGGCGCGGGAGTGCGACGTCGGCATAGCGGGCGGCCCGGACTCGGGGCTGATCTTCCGCAAGGGAGAGATAATAGCCAAGGTGCCGCAGGAGCGGCTCGTGGACGCGCTGATGCATGAGATAGAGCTTTTGGAGTGTTAAAATGACCAGCTACTTACTTGAAGAGATGTTTCCCGCCTGCGACGGTGCGGGGCTCTGGGACGCGGAGGTAGACAGCGTCTCGGTAAATAGAAGCGAGCGCAGCATGACGGTGGAGCTGCGTCCGAAGGCTTACATCCCGGCGGCGCAGAAGAAACGCCTCGCGGAGAGTCTGAAGGGTATGTTCGGCCTCGGCGAGGTGAACATATCCGCGCGGTACAGCCCGGACATGCTCTCGGAGGATGCGGTGCGCGGAACGGTGGAGGAGCTTCTCGAGGGACGCGCCGCCGCGCAGAACCTCCTGCGCGGGAGCGAGCTCGAGGTGAAGCGGGGAGAGGTCACCTTCCGCCTCGAGCACGGCGGCGGAGATATGCTCGGGTCGTGGGCGGACGAGCTCCGCGCGGCGCTGAAGGACAGCTTCGGATGCGAGGCGGAGGTGTGCTTTGCCTCAAAGGACAACGGCTCCGCCGAGGAGGCGGAAAAGCGCCGCGCCGAGACGATACAGACGCTCGAAAAGCAGGCGGCGGAGGAGATGAAAAACCTCGCGGAGAGCGCCGAGTCGCCGCTGATATACGGCAGGCGCGTCGGCGGCGAGGGATACATTCCGATGAATGAGATGACGGTCGATTCGGGCCGCCAGACCGTGCACGGCAAGGTCATCTGGACCGAGCACATAGAAAAGACCCGTATGGGCTCCTGTGTGATGAAGTTCGACATAGCGGACGACACCGGTGCCGTGCGCGTGTCGCGGGCGTTCCGCCCGGCGCGCGAGGACGACGGCGACGGGCAGAACGATCGCTTCCGCCGCGACGCGAACGCTCCCACGGCAGAGATCCTGAAGAAGATAGATACCGGGATGTGGCTTGCGGTGAGCGGCAGGATGGTCTACAACGAGTTTGACAAGTGCGCCGTCATAGACCCGGACACGATATGGAGAATAGACCCGCCGAAGGGACGGGAGGACAACGCGCCGGAGAAGCGCGTCGAGCTGCATCTCCATACGAAGATGAGCGCCATGGACGCGACGGTCGGCGCGGGCGACGCTGTTCGCCGCGCCGCCGCGTGGGGACACCGCGCCGTCGCAATAACCGACCACGGCGTCGTCCACGCCTTCCCGGACGCGATGATGGCTCAGGAGAAAATAAACAAGGGCCGCGAGAAGGGCGACGAGTTTAAGGTGCTCTACGGCACCGAGTGCTACTTCGTCAACGATATCGAGCGTGTCCGCTCGGTGTACGGAGACGCATCCGCGCCGCTCTCGGGGGAGTTTGTCGCGTTCGACATAGAGACGACCGGCCTCTCCGCCGCGAGCGACCGGATAATCGAAATAGGCGCGGTGCGTTTCCGCTCGGGCGAGATAGTGGACAGATTCAACACCTTCGCCGCGCCCGGGCGTCCTCTGCCGCAGAAGATAGTCGAGCTCACCGGCATCACCGACGAGATGCTGCGCGGCGCGCCCGGTATCGAGACGGCGATACGCGGATTTCTCGAGTTTGCGGGCGAGAGCGTCCTCGCGGCGCACAACGCCACGTTCGACGTCGGCTTCATCTCCGCCGCCTGCCGTGAGCTCGGAATACCGTTCGAGCCGACGTTCATCGACTCGCGGAACATGGCGCGCGGACTTCTGCCGACGCTCACGAAGTTTGACCTGCACACCGTCTCGCTCGAGACGAAGGTGCCCGAGTTCCGCCACCACCGCGCCTCGGACGACGCGGCGGCGGTCGCGTACATACTTTTCGACTTCTTTGCGCGGCTCACCGCCGCCGGAGTGAACGACATCTCCGGCATAAACGGGTACCTCGCGGAAAACGTCGGTTCGAACGTCCTCACCGGGCGCTCGAACCACATGATACTTCTCGCGAAGAACGAGACGGGACTTCGCAACCTCTACGACCTCATAAGCGCGGGCTTTCTCGAGCATTACAAGCGGAACCCGCTCGTGCCGCGAACCGAGCTTGACCGCCGCCGCGAGGGACTGCTCGTCGGCTCCGCGTGCGAGGCGGGTGAGCTCTTCCGCGCCATGGTAGACGGAGCGCCCGAGAGCGAGCTTCTGCGCATAGCGGACTACTACGACTACCTCGAGATACAGCCGATAGGGAACAACATGTTCCTCCTGCGCGAGGGGCGCGTGAAGGACGAGGAGGAGCTGCGGGACTTCAACCGCAGGATAGTCGAGCTCGGCGAAAAGCTCGGAAAGCCGGTCGTCGCGACCTGCGACGTACACTTTATGGAGCCGGAGGACGAGATCTACCGCCGCGTGCTTATGAGCGGCTTTGCGGACGGCGAGCAGCAGGCGCCGCTCTTCTTCCGCACGACGGAGGAGATGCTTGAGGAGTTCATGTACCTCGGCGAGGAGAAGGCGCGCGAGGTCGTCATAACTAACCCGAACCGCATAGCCGACATGTGCGAGCTCGTGCGGCCGGTGCGCCACGGCACCTTCGAGCCGAAGATAGAGAACTCGGCGGAGGACCTGCGCTCGCTTGTCGAGAGCAAGCTCGAACGACTCTACGGCAAGGATGTCCACCCGCTGATACGCGAGCGCGTCGAGACCGAGATGAAGTCGATAGTCGGCCACGGCTTCGACGTCATATACATGATAGCTCAGAAGCTCGTCGCAAAGTCGCTCGAGGACGGGTACCTCGTCGGCTCGCGCGGTTCTGTCGGCTCGTCGATAGTCGCGTTCCTCTCGGACATCACCGAGGTGAACGCGCTCCCGCCGCACTACCGCTGTCCCAAGTGCAAGCACCACGAGTTTTCGGACGCCGCGCCGACCGGTCCGGACCTGCCGGACAAGAAGTGCCCCGTCTGCGGCACGGACTATGAGAAGGACGGCTTCGACATACTGTTTGCGACCTTCCTCGGCTTCGAGGGGGACAAAAAGCCGGATATCGACCTCAACTTCTCGAGCGAGTACCAGTCCCGAGCGCACCAGTACACGATAGAACTTTTCGGCGAGGGACAGGTCTTCCGCGCGGGCACGATAGGCACCATCGCGGAAAAAAACGCGATAGGCTACGTCAGAAAGTACGCCGAGGAGCACGAGCTGACGCTCACCCGCGCGGAGGAGAACCGCCTCGCGCAGGGCATAGTCGGCGTCCGCAAGACGACCGGCCAGCATCCCGGCGGACTCATCGTCGTGCCGCGCGGCCACAACATCTGCGAGTTCACGCCGATACAGCACCCCGCCGACAAGAGCGAGAGCAACATCATAACCACCCACTTCGACTATCACTCGATAGAGGAGAATCTGCTGAAGCTCGACGAGCTCGGCCACGACGATCCGACGATAATCAGGATGCTCCAGGACCTCTCCGGCATGGACCCGCGCCTCGTCCCGCTAGACGACAAGGACACCATGAGCATATTTCTCTCGACCGAGGCCTTGGGATTTACCGATGACCCGATACTCGGCGGGCGCGGGACGGTGGCCGTCCCGGAGTTCGGCACGAGCTTCGTGCGCGGAATGCTCGAGGACACGAACCCCAAGACTTTTGACGAGCTGCTCCGCATATCCGGTCTGAGCCACGGCACGAACGTCTGGCTCGACAATGCGAAGGACTACATCGAGCAGGGACTTGCGACGCTGAAGGAGGTCGTCGGCGCGCGGGACGATATCACGATATTCCTCATGAGCAAAGGAATAGCGAATAAGCAGGCGTTCTCGATGAGCGAGGCCATACGAAAGGGCAAGGGCGTGAAAGCAGAGTGGGAGGCCGAGATGCGCGAGCACGGCGTTCCCGAGTGGTACATAGAGAGCTGCAAGAAGATAAAGTACCTCTTCCCGAAGGCGCACGCCGCCGCGTACGTCCTCAGCGCGTTCCGCATAGCGTGGTACAAGGTCCACCGCCCGCTCGACTTCTACTGCACCTACTTCACCATCCGCGCGAAGGTGCTCGACGCCAACATAATGACCTCCGGACTTGAGGGGGTCAAGAGCAAGATACTCGAATTGCGCGAGGCAAAGAACCTCACGGCGCGCGACGAGGACCTGCTGACGACGCTCGAGGTCGTCTACGAGTTCTATCTGCGCGGGCTGGATATGGCGAAGATCGACCTCTACCGTTCGGACGCGACAAAGTTTATCGAGGTGGGGAAGAAGACCCTGCTCCTCCCGTTCACCGCACTTCCCGGACTCGGCGAACAGGCGGCGCGAGAGATAGTGGAGGAGCGCAAGAACGGCGAGTTCATCTCGGTGGAGGATCTGGAGGTTCGCTGCCCGAAGGTGTCCAAGGCAGTGGTGGAGCTGTTGCAGAGCTGCGGCGCGCTCGACAGTCTGCCGGAGAGCAACCAGGTATCCTTATTTTAAATGTCGCGGCAAATCGCGCTCGCTTCGCTCGCTTACCAATTTGCCGCGAGAAGTTCACTTGGAATTGCGCAAGCGCAAATCCAAGTGAAACTGTCGGATAGGGCGAAGCCCTACCGACAGTAAGCGCTCCGCTACGCGCCGAGTTTTCCGCCTTCGGCAAAAAATCGACGCAATTCCCAAACGGTCAGTAGACCGTTTGGGAGCCCTTCCGATTGAAATGCTCGGGGCAAATGAATTGCCCCTGCGCGAAGTTAGCGGCTTTGCCGCTAACTTCAACCGCGCGAACAGGCGCGGAACCGCCTACGTCGGAAAATCGACGCACGCTCCGCGCAAAGAGTTTTTTCCGACGTACACGCCGCCGGAAAAAACGGATTAGACTCTATTTCGCCGCTAAAGCGGCGAAACTCTGCGAGGCAATAGGCAAGATCAAGCCCGCCGGTGAAATCTCCAATTTCACCGGCGGGCTTGTAAATTGAGGTATATTATATTTAAGGATACACATCGCAACTTGCGCTTACAGGTACTCATGCCAAACCTGCAGTAGAACACCTTTATAAAATGATGAAACCTATGAAGACGCCCGCCTCAGTCAGGTGAAAGCCTGACCGTGGCGGGCGTTTTTCTGTTTCCGCTATCTTTTCCGTTTTCCCTT
>CANPWY010000112.1 GCA_947585215.1 uncultured Clostridia bacterium | reverse complement strand
TCCGCGCTTATCTCGCGGACGATGCGTCCCCGGTCGATAAAGCCGTAGCAGGTCGCGAGCTTTGAGAGCTCGCCGAGTATGTGGCTCGAGACGAGAACGGTCATCTGCCGCTCGCGGTTGAGCTTCAGTATGAGCTCGCGTATCTCGACGATACCCTGCGGGTCGAGCCCGTTTGTCGGCTCGTCGAGGACGAGAAAGTCCGGGTCGCCAGCGAGCGCGACGGCTATGCCGAGCCGCTGGCGCATACCGAGCGAGAAGTGGCGCGCCTTTTTGCGCCCCGTCTTGTCCAGCCCGACGAGGCGGAGGATGCCGTCTATCCCCTCAAACGACGGGAGACCGAGTATCCTGTACTGCTGGCGGAGATTGTCCTCCGCCGACATATCGAGATATATTGACGGCGCCTCCACCACCGCGCCCATCCTGCGGCGGCTCTTGGCGATGCCGCGCTCGTTGTTTCGCCGCCCGTAGAGGGTGTACCCGCCGCCGGTCGGCTCCTGAAGACCGCAGATGACGCGGATAAGCGTTGTCTTGCCAGCGCCGTTCTTGCCGACGAAGCCGTAGATCGACCCCTTCGGGACGTTCATGTCGAGCCCGTCGAGCGCCCTAAAGCCCCGGTAGCTCTTGCCAAGGGCGCTCGTTTGAAGAACATATTCCATATCGTATTACCTCCTTTGTCCGGTGGGTCCAGCATACCGGAAAAAGGTTGAGAAAGCGGTAAAGGAAACGGTTGAATTTCAGTTGAGATTTTCCGAAAGCCGGAAGCCTATCCCCCAGACCGCCTCGATGTATTCCTTGCCTCCGGTAGCGCGGAGCTTTGAGCGGAGGTGGCTCATGTGGGTCTTGAGCGAGCTTTCGGTGCAGTCGGGCGTGTCGGAGCTTATCCGATCGAGAAGCTGTGACTTGGTGACGACCTGCGCCCTGTTTGTCATCAGCATTTTCAGGATGGCGAACTCCGTCCGCGTCAGGCGGACGGGGCTTCCCGCCGCCTCGACCGTGCGGGCGTCCGGGTCGAGCGAGAGGTCTCCGCACCGCAGGACGGAGGGCTCGGCGGCGCCGTCCCTCAGGCGCACGGCTACCCTCGCGAGCAGCTCGCGGAGCTGGAAGGGCTTTGTGACGTAGTCGGCGGCGCCGCCGAGTAGGAGCGCCACCTTGTCCTCAACGTCCGCCTTGGCGCTCACGACTATCGTGGGTATGCCCTGCAGCTTCGGCAGCACCTCCTCCCCGGAGAGGCCGGGGAGCATCAGATCGAGAAGCACGAGGTCGGGCACGGAGCGCGAGAGAAGCAGCACGGCCTCGGTGCCGGAGTAGGCGCGCATGACTCCGTACCCCTCGCGCGAAAGCGCCTCCTCGAGGAGGTTCCCGATATGTACGTCGTCGTCTATAACAAGAATGGTTTTCATCGTATTGACCTCTATTATTGTTTCCCCAGAAACTCACCCGGCCGGATGATAGCTTTGTTCGATACAGAGTGTGTTCTGTTATGCGGGTTGTGGTTGTGTGTCGTATTCAAGAGAGGGTTTATTAAGGGAGAGGGCGGAGCCCTCTCCCTTAATCGCGTTTTTGGATACTTTTTGCGCGAGCAAAAAGTATCGCAGGGGTGCGGGGCGGCACAGCCCCGCAACGGTGTCGGTAGAGCTCTGCTCTACCAAGGACGCGGGGGCCCGCCCCGCGTATGCCCGCGGGGCTTCCCCGCTAGATGGTGCGGGGCGGCACAGCCCCGCCGGGGGTGCGGGGGCAGTGCCCCCGCAAAGTGCCAGTGAGGCTCAGCCTCACTTCGGGACGCGGGGTCTCGCCCCGCAGATTCCTGCGGGGCTTCCCCGCTGTACAGATGCGGGGCTCGCCCCGCAGGTCACATCCTCTCCTGATCCTCCTCGGATATGTGCGCCGCCGTGAACTGGCTCTGCCACAGGTCGGCGTAGAAGCCGTTTGCGGCAAGCAGACTCTCGTGCGTGCCCTGCTCCACGATGGTGCCGTGGTTCATGACGAGTATCAGGTCCGCGCCGCGTATCGTCGAGAGGCGGTGCGCTATGACGAAGCTCGTGCGGTTCTTCATCAGCTCGTTCATCGCGGTCTGAATGAGGACCTCGGTGCGGGTATCAACCGAGCTCGTCGCCTCGTCGAGAATGAGTATCTCCGGGTCGGCGAGGAACGCGCGCGCTATCGTGAGCAGCTGGCGCTGTCCCTGGGAGATGTTCGAGGCTTCCTCGTTTATCTCGGTGTTGTAGCCGTCCGGCAGGGTGCGGATGAAGTGGTCGGCGCGCGCCGCGCGGCTCGCTGCGACGATTTGCTCGTCGGTGGCGTCCGGGCGTCCATAGGCGATGTTGTCGCGGATGCTTCCGCGGAAGAGCCACGTGTCCTGAAGCACCATTCCGAACATCGAGCGGAGGTTGCTCCGCGGCATGTCGCGTATGTCCACGCCGTCGACGGTGATGCCGCCGCCCTCGACGGGGTAGCTCCGTCCCGCGATGTTCACCGCACCGTCTTTCACCTTGTAGACCGTGCCGTTTATCTTCACCTCGCCGCCCGAGACGGGGTAGCTGCTGCCGTCAACGGTGACGGTGCGGCTTCCGTTCACGTCGTAGAAGCGCATGAGGAGGTTGACGAGCGTGGTCTTGCCCGCGCCGGTAGGACCGACTATAGCTATCGTCTCGCCGGGGTGGACGTCGATGGACATGTCCTCCATGAGGACGTTGTCCTCGGTGTAGCCGAAGCGGACGTGCTCGAACTTGACGGCGCCCTGCGGACGCTCGATGGTGATGGCGTTCGGGATGTCCGCCGGCTCCTCGACCTGGTCAAGTATCTCGAAGATACGCTCCGCCGAGGCTATGGTGGACTGGAGGGTGTTCGCTATCGACGAGGTCTGCTGTATCGGCTGGTTGAACTGACGGACGTACTGCGTGAACGACTGTATCTCGCCGATGCCGGGGAGCATGCCGTTCGACACGAGCATGCCGCCGATGACGCAGACGAGGACGTAGCCGGTGTTGCCGAGCATTCGGCTGATAGGCATTATCATGCCGGAGATGAACTGCGCGCTCACCGAGTAGGTGTAGTAGCGGTCGTTTATCTCGTCGAATTCCTCGATGCTCTCTTCCTCGCGGCCGTAGGCCTGGACTATCTTGTGGCCGGTGAACATCTCCTCGACGTGGCCGTTGATGTCGCCGAGAGCCGCCTGCTGGCCGACGAAGTACCTCTGGCTCTTCGGCGCTATGACGTAGACGACGAGGATATAGAACGGCGTGATGCAGAGCACGACGAGGGTGAGTATCCAGCTTATCGTGAGCATCATCGCGAGAACGCCCACGAGGGTTATCACCGACGAAATTATCTGCGTCATCGACTGCTGGAGGGTGTTCGAGACGTTGTCAATGTCGTTTGTGACGCGGCTCAGTATCTCGCCGTGTGTGTTCTGGTCGAAGTACTTGAGCGGGAGCTTGGAGAGCTTCGCGTCGACGTCGCTCCGCATCGTGCGGACGAGGCGCTGAGAGACGCCTATCGCCGTCCACTGCTGGATGAACGAGAAAAGCGACGACGCGACGTATATCGCACCGAGAATGAGTATCCACTGGAGCAGTGCCTTGGTGTCAAGCGTGCCGGTGCGGAACGCGCGGTCTATCACGTTTATCGCGAGACCCTGAACTCTCGGCGAGAAGATGTTCGCTATCGACGAGAGTACGCAGAGCACCGCCACGAGCAGCAGCGCCCACTTGAACTTTCCGATGTAGACTATCGAGCGCTTGAGGCTTCCCTTGAAGTCCTTCGCCTTCTCACCGGGCATCCCGGGACGGCCGGGCGGGCCTCCGCGCCGCATCGGACGGCGCGCGCCGGGCTTCTGCGCGTACTTGGACTGGACGACTATCGGGTTGCCTTTCTTGTCGCGGAGCACGGCGGGCGCGCCCTGCGGGATGTTCTTGGGGTCGAAGCCCTTCGGCGCCTTCTTCGGGTCGAGGTTCTTCGGCATGTTCTTCGGGTCAAAGCCCTTGGGAGGTGTGTTGTTGCTGTTCATGCTATATCCTCCTCCTTGAGCTGGCTTGCGACGATCTCACGGTAGACTTGGCAGGACTCCATCAGCTCGGAATGCTTTCCGATGCCGACGAGCTTGCCCTCGTCGAGGACGAGTATGCGGTCGGCCGACATGACGGTGCTGACGCGCTGAGCGACGATGAGCACCGTGCTCTCACGCGATATGGGCCGCAGAGCCTCGCGAAGCGCGGCGTCGGTCTTGAAGTCGAGCGCGGAGAAGCTGTCGTCAAAGATGTATATTTCGGGACGGCGGACGAGTGCGCGCGCTATCGAAATACGCTGCTTCTGTCCGCCGGAGACGTTCGTCGCGTCCTGCGCGAGCATCGAGTCAAAACCCTCCGGCATAGCCTCGATGAAGTCGAGCGCCTGCGCTATCCGCGCGGCGTCGCGGACCTCCTCGTCGGTGGCGTCCGGCTTGCCGTAGCGGATGTTCTCGGATATCGAGCCGGTGAAGAGCAGAGCCTTCTGCGGGATATAGCCGATGCGGCCGCGGAGGTCGCTCTTCCGCATGTCGCGGACGTCCACGCCGTCGACCTTCACCGAGCCCTCCGCCACGTCGTAGAAGCGCGGTATGAGGTTGATGAGCGTACTCTTGCCAGAGCCGGTGGAGCCGATTATGGCGACCGTCTCGCCCGGGTCGGCGGTGAATGTTATGTCCTCGAGAACGGCGTTCTCCGCGCCGGGATAGCGGAAGGTGACGTGGTCGAACGTGACCTTGCCGTGTATCTTCTCGGAGGGGGTGATGGGCTTTGCCGGGTCGTCGATGCTCGGATTTTCCTCGAGGACGGCGCCGATACGGTTTATCGAGACCATCGCGCGCGGGATCATCGTGAACATCATTGAGGCCATCATGACGCTCATGAGTATCTGCATGAGGTACTGCGTGAACGCCATCAGGTCGCCGGCGGAGATATTTCCCTCAGCCGCCCTCCAGCCGCCGAACCACAGGACTGCCAGCGCCGCGCCGTTGAAGATGAGCATGTTGAGCGGCTGCATGAGCGTCATGCGGTGCATGGCCTTCAATGAGGTCTCGGTGAGGTCGTAGTTCGCGTCGTCAAAGCGCTTGCGCTCGCGGTCGACGTTGTTGAACGCGCGGATGACGCGCATGCCGGAGAGCTTCTCGCGGAGCACGCGGTTGAGGGTGTCCAGCTTCGTCTGCATGACCTTGAAGAGCGGGGTCGTTACCTTGATGTTGAGCACGACGACGAGGGCGAGCAGCGGCATCGCTATCGCGACTATCCACGCGAGGCTCGGAGCCTTCGTCACCGCCATGATGATGCCGCCGATGAGGTTCAGAGGCATGTTGACCATCATGCGCAGGCCGAAGGAGAGCATCATCTGGACCTGTCCGACGTCGTTTGTGGTACGGGTGATAAGAGACGAGGTGCCGAACTTGTCGACCTCGTGCAGAGAGTAGCTGCTTACCTTGCGGAAGACGTCGCCGCGCAGGTCGCGCCCGAAGCCCATCGAGGAGCGGGCGGCGACGTAGTTCGCGCCGAAGTCGGTAAGCGACACGAGCAGGCTCGTGAGGAGCATGTACGCGCCGATGCGTATTATCGTGCCGGTGTCGCCGACTACCTCGCCCGCCGCGTTCGTAGCGCCGATGCCCTTGTTGACGATGTCGCTCATCAGGCTCGGCAGATAGAGCTCGAACATTGCCGAGGCGAAGAGCAGCAGCAGCGTCAGAAAGACGAGCAGCCGGTAGGGCTTGAGTTTGTGAAGAATGAGTCGCAAAAATCGTCACTCCTTTTGAATCAGTCCGAATACTGTTTTTCTTTTTCGTTGAAGAACTCGCAGGTCTTTGCGATGAGCTCCGCGAGCTTTTCCGCGTCCCCGCCGCCGAGGTATTCGGCAAACTCGCGGAAGTTCTGCAGGAGCACGTCCCGATGTCCCTCCAGCGTCGAGTTCCCGAGCTCGGTGAGGGCGATGTGTACCTCACGCTTGTCCTTGGGGGACTGCTCGCGCAGGACAAGCCCGCGGCCCTCAAGCGAGTTGATGTGCTGGGTTATCGTGGGCGAGCTCACGCGGAGCATGCGGCTGAGGTCGCGCACCCGTATCGG
>CANPWY010000111.1 GCA_947585215.1 uncultured Clostridia bacterium | reverse complement strand
GCTCGACGTGCAGCTCCGCGCGTTCGAGGACGACAGCGTGAGCGAGTTCATCTACGAGCGCGACGGAGACAAGTGGACGGCGACGCTGCTGTGAGCGGCATCCGTTACGCCGGGCGGAGAGCTCCGCCGGTATATACGAAAGAATGGGAAAAACAGTCTTTTCAGCTAACGCCGAAAAGACTGCTTTTTTGCTTGCAGAAAAAATTTAAAATTTTTTCAAAAAAGCTGTCCTCTTTTTTCGACGTGCGGACATATACAAATGACAACGGCGAAAGCCGACAAAAGGAGGCAGTAAAAATGAAGGTAAACAACATGGCAAAAAGATGCTTCTCGGCGCTGCTGGCTCTTTCCCTCGCCGCCGGGCTTATGTCCTGTTCGGAGAACGGCGGGAACGGAGCAAAGGACGCGCCGGACGTTCTCTCCTTCACCGAACCCAAGACGTTCACATCGGGGAGCGCCGGACAGTTCGAGGTGACGGTCACGGGCCTCAGCGGTCAATATCTGGACATCACTCCGGGAATCGGCGCGGAAATGGTGATACAGAGCACCGACGGGCGTTTCTACTCGCTCGGAGAATCCTTCTGGGAGGAAGGAGAGTTCGTCCAGGGACGCGGAGAGCAGGATGTCCTAGGCACGGTGGAACGGGAGAAGGGCGGCAAGTGGGCTGCCTGCGGCAGCATCTCCAACTGGACGCCGAAAGGCATGACGCTGATAGGAACAGAGTTCGACCTGCCACCGATGATTCACAGCGGTTTTGTCCATCCCTACGAGACGGAGGAAAACGAGCAGGTGCTGGCGATGAGCCTCGACGACTATCTTCCGGGTCATTACCGTGCCCGTATCACGGTGAGGGAGTATCTGCCGCTCTGGACCGAGGACACGTCGCCCTACAAGCCGATAAACGGAGAGGACGTGATAGCCTACGGCGGCTCGAACAGCGAGATGGAAGATGAGATAGTTCTTGAATTCGACATACCGGCGCACGACGACGAGCCGGTGAGCGTTATGGAATATAAGCTCATCGACCACAGCCGTGAGGACGAGGACGGCGCCGTGCAAAATATCGCCGAACTTGATCTGCTGTTCTACGCGAACGGGGATATACGGTATCCGCAGGCCGATACCCTGAAGCTCGAACGGGAGGAAAACGGCGCCTATGTGACGGTCGAGGACGGCATTGACGATTTCTGGACCGCCGTTCAGTACCGCCAATGGTGCCGCATCGCCGAGGACGACGGCGAGCCTGCTCCGCGCATCGTTCCGGTAAGCCACCTCGTCCTTCAGAACTGGGACCGCGAGGGAACGTACCGCTTCTCCCTGACCTTCTCGGCAAGCGAGGACGGCTCCTCGGAGCGCTATACCGTCCTGCTCCCGCTGAACTTTGCGGAGACACCCGAGTAACGCGCTCCGGCACCCCGCAAACTGCCGCAACAAATAACGGACGGTGCGATGAATCGCACCGTCCGTTTCAGCCTCGCAGAGTTTCGCCGCTTTAGCGGCGAAATGAGTTGAATGTTTTTTCCGACGGCGTGTACGTCGGGAAAAATACATCTCGCGGAGCGTGCGTCGATTTTCCGCCGAAGGCGGAAAACTCGGCGCGTAGCGGAGCGCAAGCTGTCGGTAGGGCCTCGCCCTATCCGACAGCTTCACTTGGAATTGCGCCTGCGCAATTCCAAGTGAACTCTCGCGGCGAATTGGTAAGCGGGCGAAGCCCGCGCGATTCGCCGCGACTGTTAGAACAGTCCTACGATATTCCCGTTCTCATCGAGGTCGATGCTCTCGGCGGCGGGGACGGGCGGGAGACCCGGCATCGTCATGATGTCGCCGGCATACGCGACGACGAAGCCCGCGCCGGCACTGAGGCGAACGTCGCGAATCGTCACCTCGAAGTCCTCCGGGGCGGCGAGCAGCTTCGGATTGTCCGAGAAGGAGTACTGCGTCTTCGCGAGGCAGACCGGGAGGTTCCCGTACCCCTCCTTCTGGAGGCGGTTCAGCTCGCGGGACGCCGGCGCGGCGAACGTCACGCCCTTGCCGCGGTACACGCGCTTCACGACGGCGCGTATCTTGTCCTTCAGCTTCATCTCGTCCGGGTAGCAGTAGGTGAGGTCGCTCTTTCCCTCCTCGCAGAGGCGGACGACCTCCTTTGCAAGCTCCGTGCCGCCTGCGCCGCCGTCCGCCCATATCGTTACGGGAACGGCCTTCGCGCCGATGCTCTCGCAGAGGCGCTGAACGAGCGCGACTTCCTCGTCGGTGTCGGTAGTGAAGCGGTTTATCGCGACCGCCGCGCTGAGGTTGTACACCTCGCGGATGTTACGGATGTGCCGCTCGAGGTTTGCAAAGCCCGCCTCAAGCGCCGCGAGGTCGTCTCCACCGCCGTGGTGCTTCATCGCGCGGATAGTGGCGACTATCACGCACGCATCCGGCCTGAGCCCCGCCATGCGGCACTTGATGTCAAGGAATTTCTCCGCGCCGAGGTCGGCGCCGAAGCCTGCCTCCGTGACGCAGTACTCGCCGAGCTTGAGTGCGAGCTTCGTCGCGCTGACGCTGTTGCAGCCGTGTGCGATGTTCGCGAACGGCCCGCCATGGACGATGGCGGGGGTGTGCTCGAGCGTCTGGACGAGGTTCGGGGAGAGCGCGTCCCGCAGGAGCGCCGCCATTGCACCCTCCGCGTGGAGGTCGCCCGCCGTCACACGCTCGCCGGAGTAGGTCTCGCCAATGACGATGCGCGCACAGCGCGCCTTGAGGTCGTCAAGCGACGTGGCGAGGCAGAAGAGCGCCATTACCTCCGTCGCAACGGTTATCTGGAACCCGTCCTCACGCACGACGCCGTGCGCCTTGCCGCCCATGCCGTCGACTATGTAGCGGAGCTGGCGGTCGTTCATGTCGACCGCGCGCTTCCATGTGATGCGGCGCGGGTCGATGCCGAGCTTGTTGCCCTGATAGATGTGGTTGTCTATCATCGCGGCGAGAAGGTTATTAGCGGCGGTGATGGCGTGAAGGTCGCCCGTGAAGTGGAGGTTGATGTCCTCCATCGGCACGACCTGCGAGTATCCGCCGCCGGCGGCTCCGCCCTTGACGCCGAACACCGGTCCGAGCGACGGCTCGCGCAGTGCGAGCACCGACTTCTTGCCGATGTGCCGCAGTGCGTCCGCAAGACCGACCGAGACGGTGGTCTTGCCCTCGCCGGCGGGCGTGGGGGTGAGCGCAGTGACGAGCACGAGCTTTCCGTTCGGCTTCGACTCGACCGAGCGCAGGAACTCTCGCGAGAGCTTCGCCTTGTACTTGCCGTAGAGCTCAAGGTCGTCCTCAGGGATGCCGGCCTCCGCCGCGACCTTTACGATGGGGTCGAGCTTTGCCGCCTGTGCGATTTGAATGTCGGTAGGCATCGGAACTTCTCCTTCTGTTTTATTTACAAGGGGCTAATGCCCGCCTGTCATTACTTGCTTGCTTTCGCATTCTGCGCCCGCGCCGCCGTGATGGTGTTGCGGAGCAGCATCACGCGGGTCATCGGCCCGACTCCTCCCGGGACGGGGGTGAGAAAACCGGCGGCGTCTGCGACGTCCGCCGCGCAGTCGCCACAGAGACGTCCGCTGTCGTCGGTGTTCATCGCGACGTCGACGACGACGGCGCCGGGCTTTATCATGTCCGCCGTGACGATATTGCGCTTCCCCACGGCGGAGACGAGTATGTCGGCGCGGCGGCAGACCTCCGCGAGGTCACGGGTGCGGCTGTGGCAGACCGTGACGGTGCCGTTCCGCGCGAGAAGCAGCTGAGCCATCGGCTTGCCGACGATGTTCGAACGGCCGATGACGACGCACTCGCGTCCCTCTATCGGGATATCGTATTCGTCAAGGAGCGCCATGACGCCCGCCGGGGTGCAGGGTAGCAGGACGCCGTCTCCGCGCACCATCCGCCCCACGTTTATGGGGTGGAACGCGTCGACGTCCTTTGCGGGGTCGATGAGGTCGAGTATGGCGCGCTCGTCGAGATGCTTCGGTATCGGAAGCTGGACGAGTATGCCGTGTACGTCGTCCCGGCGGTTGAACTCCTCGACAAGAGCCTCGAGCTCCGCCTGCGAGGCGTCCGCCGGGAGGTGCTTTTCGATGCTGCGGATGCCGCACTTCTCGCAGTCCCGCTCCTTGTTTGTGACGTAGACGCGGCTCGCGGGGTCGTCTCCGACGAGCACGACGGCAAGCGTCGGGACGACGCCCTCTGCCGCGAGCGCCGAGACTTCGCGCTTTATGTCTTTTCGCATACGGGCGGCGAGCGCCTTCCCGTCAAGTACAGCGGCGCTCACTTGTCGTCCTCCGTGTCGTCCGAGTCCTTCGGGGCGGGCGGAGCGTCAAAGGTTATCTCCGCGTCCGGCTCCAGCTCCGCCGAGGCCGAGGAGTCAACCATAGAGGAGGCGTAGGGCGCCGCCTCGTCCGCCGCGCGCTCGAGAACCCTGCGCGCCTTCTCGCGGTTGTAGCGCTCGACCTGCATGTTCTGCGGGTCGGGCCTGCGGAGAAGTATGACTATGAGCAGGACTATCGCCGTGAGCGCACTCACCGCCGCGAGCATCTGACTTATGCGTATGCCGGTGCCGGGGAGGTAGAGACTGTCGGTGCGGAGCCCTTCTATGACGGCGCGGCCTATGCCGTACCATGCGACGTACATGAGAAATATCTGCCCGTCGAATTTCCTCTTCTTCGAGGCGAAGTGGAGAATGACGAAGCCCGCGAGGTTCCAGATGCTCTCGTAGAGGAAGCAGGGATGCGCCGAGAGCCAGCTGCTCCCGTCCCACAGCTCCATGCGCCACAGAACGTCGGTGGGCGCGCCGAAGGCCTCGCGGTTGAAGAAGTTGCCCCAGCGCCCTATCGCCTGCGCGAGCGGAAAGCCGATGCTCGCAAGGTCGAGTATCGCGAGCGGCTTTATCTTCTTTACGCGGGCGATTATCGCGGCGGTGACAAGTCCGCCGATGATGCCGCCGTATATTGCGAGCCCTCCGCGCCAGATGTAGAGTATCTCGACGGGGTGTGCGAGATAGTAGGAGGCGTTGTAGAAGAAGCAGAAGTAGAGGCGCGCGCAGATAATGCCCACAGGCGCGGCGATTATCACGACGTCTATGAGATCGTCCCGCGAGTAGCCGAACTTCTCACAGCGCGTGAGCGCGTAGGTGACGGCGAGCAGGAAGCCTATGGCGATTATCACGCCGTACCACTTGATGTCGTGGCCGAACACGGTGAACGGAAGGTCGGTGGGCGGGTTAAAGCTCAGCCCAAGACCCGGAAAGCGTATCTCGGTATACATAAACAGGGGGTGCCCTCCTTTCGGAACGGCGGCGGAGCAAAGCTCCAGATCCTGCCGCACACCTATTTTAGCACAGCGCAGCAGGATTGACAAGACGAAAGAGGGCGGTTTTGAAAGATACGGCTCGGAGCGCGTCCGCGCTCAGTCGAGATGGACTATTTCATCCGGCGCGGAGCCGCCGATGAGGTAGAGGGTGAGTATCCAGCGCTCGCCGGAGCCGTCCGGGTTCTCACAGAACTCCATCGTGAGGCGGTAACGCGCGGAGGGGTCGGCGAGCCGCACCTCCGCCGTGCCGCATATCACGTTCGTTACGTCCTCGCCGGTGAAGGGGTCCTCCGTGTAGTACGCGGAGGGGGAGTAGAACGGGTTTTCCGACTCCTCGTCGCGGAGCCCGGTGACGGCGGAGTAGCCGTCGCTCGGCGCGGGAGCCCAGCGTCCCGAGGAATATATTTCGAGCCGCGTCGCGAGCAGGTCCTGATACGGCAGGGTGCCGTCGTTTGAGCGGCAGAGCGCGCCGATGTACAGAACGAAGCTGCCGTCGTCAGTAATTTCGTGCGCGCCGATATCCGCCGATATGAGGTCAAATTTCCTTCCGCTCGCCTCGGGAACGGTGACGGTGTGGCTTATCGAGAGCGGTTCGCTATAGGTCCAGCCCATGTAACCGCCGTTATACTCCGCCACCCGGTAGTAGTAGGTTATCCGATAGGTGCCCGGCTCGTGCAGGGGGAAGCGGATGCCGACGTCGACGGCAAGGCCGGAGGATAGTTTCAGCGCAGTCGGCTCGGAGACTACCGA
>CANPWY010000110.1 GCA_947585215.1 uncultured Clostridia bacterium | reverse complement strand
GGCCGGATAGCCTTCCCCACCGACGAGTTCTTCCCGGTGTCGCGCGGCTTCGGCGAGAGCGCGCCCTGCGGCTGCGACAAGAATTAGCACGAAAAAGAGGGTCGGATAAATCCGACCCTCTGTCTCTTTTGTCCGCTTACTGCTGTGTGTCCGTACCGCTTGTCGTGCCGACAGAGTAGGACGGCGCCGTGCCGCCCGAGGACGACGTGCCGTCGCCGCGAGCGTCGACTATCGCCGTGCCGCCCTGGACGGTGACCCAGCCGTGCTCCATCCTCGCCTCCGCCTCGCGGAGGGCGATGAGCTCCGGAGTTACCGACTCGGCGATGAGGCGGTTCGCCTCAGCCTCGGCCTTGGCTTTGATTATCGCGGTCTCGGCGTCGATAGCGGCCTTATCCTTGTCCGCCTGAGCCTCGATGACGCGCTCCTGCGCCTCTATCTCGACGCGCTCGCGCTCCTGCTCGGCGGTCTCGACCGCCTTCTTCGCGACGGCCTCGGCGCGTATGGCCTCCTCTATCTCGTCGCCGGCGTCGGTATCGGTGAAGGTTATCGAGTAGAAGGTGACGCCGTTCGTGCCGAGACGCGTGGAAAGGTCGTCCTCTATCTTCTGATAGACCTCGTTGCGGAACTCACCGAGGACGTCGATGACGTTGTACTGCGTCGTCACGGTCTCGATGGAGCGCTGGACCGTCGGCGAGATGAGCGACGAGTTCATGTTGTCAAGCGTTCTGAACTGCTTGAAGATGCGGAAGGCGTTCGCCGTGTCAACATGGTACTTGATGTCTATCGACATGGTGATGTACTGCGCGTCCTTGGTCTGACCGGTGACGTTCGAGATCGACTGGGTCTGCACCTCGGTCGAGAGGAAGTACACCGTGTCAAACGGGCTCTTGGGGTGTATGCCCTCGGGAAGCGTCTCCTCGCTCACGCCGGTGAACGGCGAGTAGATTATGCCGACGCTGTTCGCCGGCACGACGGTGTAGCACCCGAACGCCACCACGACGAGGCCGAGCAGCGCGAGCACCTGCCTGCCGGAGAATCTGAAGCTCAGCCGCGAGTTCTCCGAGCGCAGACCGAGCAGTATGAACAGCACGACCGTCAGCACAATGCCGCCTATAACAAAAACCATATCATTTCCTCACTTTCATAGTTTCGCAGTTTTAAGTATCTCCCGCGTATGTACATATTGTATCACGGAGTGCGGAATAAAGCAAAGGCATCCTCGTATCGAGGACGCCGAAAAAGGTGAATCAAATTTCCTTGGTATTCTGTCATCGCGTTGATGCTTCAATTATCGCGCGGATACGTCGTTTTTCAGAGCTTTACGATAAGGTAAATCATGTACACCACAGCGACAGCCGCCGCGCCGACGAGCATGATGTCGCCCCGGTCGAAGCGTCCCCCCTGCTTCTTGCGGAGGATGCCGTCGGTCACGACGAGCGCCGCTTCGACGACCGCGAGCCCTATAAGGAGCAGGTATCCCGCGAGGTCGTTTCCCCAGAGCCATATGGAGAGCAGGAGATACACCACTATCGGTATCAGCACTATGACCTTGAAGTGAGGCAGTGCGTTCTTCTTTTCAAGAGGCTTCCGCTGTATCTTTGCCATACTTCCCGCTCCTTAAAATTCGTTGTAGACGAAGGCGACGCTCTCCCCGTCGCTTGCCGCCCACACGGCGAGTATCAGCGCGGCGCAGACCGCTATGACGAGCGCGTACACGGCGGTATGCCGGTAGCAGAACTCCTTAACCCTCGTTATAGAATTTGACAAGCGCTTTATCAATTTCAAGCCACCCCTTCCATCCAAGGTGCATAACGTCGCAGAGGAAATAGTCCTCGTACTCATATCCGGTGAGGTCGAGCAGGGTCACGTTGTCGTACTCCGAGACTATCTCGCGGACGTTCTCGTAGTACTCCTCGCGGAGCTCCTTCGAGAATCCGGTGTAGTCCGACCAGTCGCCGTGCACCGGGATGTGGACAAACATCGGCTCTATCCCCTTGAGCTTGCAGACGTCGAGGAGGAGACGGAGGTCGCCGTACTCCTCGGACACCGAGTAGCTGAGCCCGCTGTCCTTGTCCTTCTGCTGATCGAGCTTGCGGCCGATGTAAGTCGTGTAGTAGTCGTCGAGCATGCCGTAGTCGTTGTTGGAAGTCGCGGCCTTCGCCTCGGCGACGGCTTCCGCCTCCACCCTGTCCCAGTCTATCGGCTCGGCGGAGAGCGTCGAGTCCGCCGTCTCGGTTTCGATGAGCTTCTTTGCGGAGGCAAGGTCCTTCGTCTCGAGCAGCCAGCGGCTTGCCGCGGCATACGGCGCGGCGGCGGCCTTCAGGACGCCGTTGCCTTCAACCGTGCCCCGCGCGAGCAGGAGCGCCGCCGACGTGTCGTCCGCGCCGTAGGCCTCGGCGAGCGCAAGGACGCGCTCGGAGAAGCGGAGCTTCATCTCGTCCGGCAGCTCCGGGTCGCTCATCAGCTTCAAATACTGCTCCTCGGAGAAGTTTGCCATGAAGAGGTCGGGCGCAATGCCTCCCTCGACGTAAGCCTGCGGGGAGGTTATCAGCACGACCTTCGTACCCGCGAGGGCGTCCCCGCAGGCGGCTATCTCGAGCGCGTGGATTATCGACTGACAGGAGCCGCGCCCGACGAGGTTCACCTGGAACCCCGCGCGCTCCCCTTTGAAGAAGTTTGCGGGGTGGGTCATAATGTCGTAGGTGCGGAGCTCGCTCGAGCCGAATATCGTGACAGTGTGCGGATCCTTTGCCGCCTCCTCCACGAGCCACGTCCCGGTTATCTTCTCGGTGTAGTTGACGTTGCCGAGCGACAGCGGGTACTCCCCCGGCCGGACGGCGATCCGCACGCATCCGAGCGCGAGCGCCGCCGCGAGAACACTCGCCGCGGCGGTGATGAACAGCTTCTTCACGCGCGCTTCTCCACTTCCGCGATTATGAGCGCGGGGGTAGCGAGCTGGTCGCGGTCGAGCTCGGTCGGCTCGAGCTTTATGCCGAGCTGCGTCTCTATCTCCACAAACAGGCTTATGACGCCGAACGAGTCGAGTATCCCGTCCTCAAAGAGCTGAGTGTCCGGCGAAAGCTCGCCCTCGTCCGCGCCGCAGACGTCCTCAAGTATGGCCATTATCTTCTCTTTCATCTGAGTGACCTCCGAAACTAGATTATTCTTCCGCTGAATATCAGCAGTCCGAAGCTGAAAAGGTGGAACGTTATTATAACCATTACGACCTGACCCACGCCGCTCCGCTTTATCTGCTTGAAGCGCTTCCAGCGCAGGTCTGCTATCTCGTTGAGGCACATCAGCACCCCGTGGTACGCGCCGTAGAGTATGTAGGCGGGCGTGAGTCCGTGCCAGACGCCCATCGTGAGCATCGTTATGACGTAGCCGATGTAGGACGCGGTGCGGCGATCCTTGAACCACTTTCCCCGGAGCGCCGCCGTGCAGAAACGCGTGTAGACGAAGTCCCTCAGCCAAGTCGAGAGGGATATGTGCCAGCGCGACCAGAAGTCCTTCATGTCGACGCTGATAAACGGCATGTTGAAGTTGTCCGGCATCTTCACGCCGAGGATGTACGCCGTGCCGACGGCCATCAGGCTGTACCCGGCGAAGTTGAAGAAGAGGAAGAACGCGTAGCCGTACATGTACGACACCGACGCAAGGAACCCGCTCTCCGGCAGCGGCGCGAGCCAGTGCGCGTAGAGGAAGTTTCCTACGCCGAAGTTCATCGCGGCGCCGGTGACGAGCTTCCATATCCCGCGCCGCACGAGCTCCGCGTACTCCTCGCGGGTGGGCTTCGCCTCTACGTCCTTGAGAAACCGGCGGTAGCGGTCTATCGGGCCGGAGCTCACCGACGGGAAGAACAGCAGGAAGTAGCTGAAGTCGGCTATCCCGACGTCCTTTATGAGCCCGTCGTATATCTCGATAAGCACCTGCACCGAGCGGAAGGTCATGTAGCTCACGCCGACGAGACGGAAGAAGTCAAACGCGTCTGTGACGGTGCCGAGCTTCACCATGCAGAGCGGCGTGAGCGCAACGAGCAGGAATATCCATAGCACCGGGCGCTTGTCACACCGGGCGCGCACCTGCGCGTAGACCTCCACGCAGACGAGCTCGAGTATGTAGAACGCCGCGAGGCAGGCCTTCGCCTGCCACCCGCGGAAGGTGACGAGGAGTATCGCTATCGTCACCGCGAGGCCGTACCACTTGAGCCGCACACCGCAGAGGCCGAGCACCACGGCGGGCAGGAGCAGAGCCGCGAGCAGAAGAAAGAAGCCCAGCCCTTCATAAAGATCCATAAAAGTCCTCCGAAAACATCAGGGAGTGTTCGGCGCCCGCGCGGCGGGGCGCGCCTCAAAGCAGCTCGCGCAGCTTCTTTTTGTCTATCTTGTCGTTTGCCGTGAGTGGGAAGCTCTCGACGGCGGTTATCCGTCTCGGCACCATGTACGCCGGTATGAGCTCGCGGAGCTCGCGCTTTATCTTCACGGCGCGCTCGAGGTTTGCGAGGCCGTCCGGTTCCTCGAGTATGACGAACGCCGTAAGCGAGCGTATCGTCTCCCCGTCGTAGACGGGCAGGACGGCGGCGCGCGCGACGTTCGAGACGAGCGCGAGGTTCTTTTCCACGTCCTCTATCTCTATGCGGTAGCCGTTGAGCTTTATCTGGTTGTCGATGCGGCCGCGGTAGTAGTACATATTCCCGAGCCGGTAGGCGCTGTCACCGGTGTGGTAGCCGCGCTTTCCGAGCTTCTCGTCCGTGAAGAACGACTTCTCGGTGAGGTCGGGACGCTTGAAGTAACCCGCGCTGACGCTCTTTGAGATTATCAGCAGCTCGCCCTCCTCGCCCTCGGGGAGCTCTCGCCCGTCCTCGTCCGCTATGCGGAACGTGACCTCCGGCAGGGGCTCGCCCACGGGTATGGAGCGCTCGTCCGCCGCCATCTCCGCCGTAACCTCCACGGCGGACACGAGTACGGTCGACTCAGTGGGGCCGTAGGTGTTTATCACCTTTGCCTTCGGGAAGCGGCGGAACAGCTCGTCCACGAGGCGGTGCGTCAGCACCTCGCCGCAGAATATGAAGCGGTCGAGCGAGGGCAGGAGCTTTTCGTCAAATCGGTCGGAGGAACAGCACATCTCCGCAAAGGACGGCGTCGAGACCCAGACCGATATGTCCGACTTCCCGAGCCGCGAGAACAGCTCTGCGAAGTCCTCCCCCACCGACTTCTCGAAGGTGTGGAGGGTAAATCCGTGCGCCATTCCGAGCCACACCGGCAGTACCGACAGGTCAAAGGAATAGCTCGCCTGACTGAGCATGACGTGTCCCCTGCTCTCGAGCCACGGCGAGAACTCGCGGTCGAAATTTTCCACGTTCGATATCATTATCGTAACGCCCTTAGGCTTGCCGGTCGAGCCGGAGGTGAAGAGTATGTACGCGTAGTCGCTCCCGCTCGCCCACGCGGAGCGCGGGACCTCGACGCCGCGGTACTTCCGGAACACATCCTCGAGCTCGTCCGCCGAAAGCGTCCGCTCCGCGTCAATGCCCGTCCCGCAGAAGTCGACGGCGGCGGTGGGACACACCTCCTCCACGATTTGCTTCACACGGTCGGCGGGGACGGTTATATCTATCGGGACGTAGGCTCTGCCCGCTTTCAGAGCGCCGTAGGCGCAGGGCAGGAGCGCCATCTCCTTGTGTCCGTATATGACGACCGGGGTCTTGTCTCCCGGGAACGTCTCGAGAAGCCACGCGGCAAACGCCTCGCTCTCGGCGTCGAGCTCGGCATAGCTCATGCTCTTTTCGCCGTTGACGAGCGCGAGGCGGTCGGTCTCGGCGTACTTCTTTATACCCTCTAGCAGAAACATCTTATCGCATCCTTCAAAGCCGCGAAGGCTCCGCTTCGCGGCGGTAAACTCACGCTATTCGCAGGCGGGATAGTCCTCCGCGTTCCAGCGATGGGTGGCAGAGAACGCGTCGTCAGTCACAAGGAACATCGTGCGGGCGTTGCCGTGGGTGTGGTTTCGCCCGTAGAGCACGTCGATATGGCGGTAAGCTCCGTCTATCTCGCAGATGCACCACGCGTGCTCGACCCACGCTCCGCTCTCGTTCTTGAAGTCGCCGGAGACGCAGAC
>CANPWY010000109.1 GCA_947585215.1 uncultured Clostridia bacterium | reverse complement strand
ACGAGGCAGACGACCATCAGCGGCGCGGAGAAGAGTATCCAAGGGCGCGCCTTGCCCTGCCGGGACTTCGTGCGGTCAACCACCATGCCCATGAAGATGAAGGTAAGTACGTCGAGCACCTTCGCGACTATCGGGAACGAGCTGATGAACATACCGCCCCAGATGCCGCCTATCTTCAGAACGTCGGTGTAGTAGACGTTTAAGTAGCTGCTGAGAATGGAGTTCATCACCATCACGGCGATGGGGCCCATGAAGTGGCCGAGTATCTTTTCGCGGCGGGTCACCTTTTCGACAGGCGCGCGGCTGTCAAATATCTTGGAGGAGAGAAGTCCGTTTTTCATTTTCAATTCTCCTCCTCAAGTATGGCGGCGAGCTTCGCTTCCAGAGCGGGGACGTCTCCGCCGAGCTTACGAAGTCCCATCCGCGTGAACGGCGGACGGAGCGCCAGCGTGATAGAGCACAAAAAGAGTCCGAGCAGCAGAGACAGCGTGAACGCAACCTGCCATCCGAGGTGCAGGAAGAGAAAGCTCAGCCCGATGCAGACCGCGCCCGCCAGACCGACGAGCACCACGCGCTCCAGATAGTACCGCTCGACCCTCCTGTCGATCTCCTCGATCTCCGCGAGCACAGCCTCGCACCGCGCCCGCTTCTTTGCGACGCCCGCGGACTCCGGTTCCTCGCGGACAAAAACGGTGCGTGTGAAGGGCGACGTGTCGCTCTCCTTGGAACGGCTTATCGCCTGCCATCCGAGCGCCGCATAGCAGTTCTCGGTGACCGACTCCCGTCCCTGCCGAACCGATATCGTCAGTTCTTCCATGATTTTGCCTCCCTCTTTCGTTCTGATTTTATGTTAGCACAGAGACGGCACGGAGCGCCACGTCATATTTCCGAAAAGTGTTGCGTTATTGACGTGCAAAACGGAGTTAATTTTCGCGCCGGTGAGGTATGCGGAGTGATACCTCGGTTTACTGAACCAAACCGTGAAATCGCTGAGGGACAGAAAAAGAGCCCGAAGTCTTAACGACTTCGGGCTCTCCAAAATGGACAGGCTGCTCAAATTACTATAAAAAAACAAAACGCGAGTCCAGCGAAGCGAGTCGCGTTTTGAAAGGAGGAGCGAAGCGGGCAAGTGAGTCAAAGGGCAGGCGCCTTTAGCGTCTGCCCTTTGAGGAACTGTCGCCGCTTCCGCGACGACTTGGAGCTGGTAATGTGACTCGAACACACGACCTGCTGATTACGAATCAGCTGCTCTACCGGCTGAGCTATACCAGCATGCCAAACGACAAAACATATTATATCCGAAGCGGAGGGAATTGTCAATCGGGTTTTTGAATTTTTCGTGCGAAGCGTGCAGGTTTCCGGAACGCAGAGGAGGAGCATCGCGGCGATGGCAGGACGGAGCCCAAGCCGGATGTAGACAACGTGTGTCGGTTGTGGTACAATACTATCAAATCAACAGGCGGCGGGGCGAAGCATCGCACCGCCGTAGAGAAGGAGAATATATAATGCTGGAGTTCAAATTCGACACACAGCTTCTTATCGAGGGCACCGGTCTCGACGAGGACGCGATAAACGAGTACATAATCGCGCACTTCGAGGGCGACAGCCTGCTCGTCGTCGGCGACGACGAGCTCATCAAGATACACTTCCACACGAACAGGCCGTGGGAGGTGCTTGAGTACTGCGTATCGCTCGGCGAGATATACGACGTCGTGGTGGAAAACATGGAGCGTCAGGCGAACGGTTTGAAGGGCTGAGAGTACGCGCAGAAAAAACCGCTCAATATAGGGGAGCGCGGCTGCTATCGTCGGAAGGGCTCCCAAACGCTCCTCCGGAGCATTCCGCACTATAAAGCGCTCAAAGTCGGGCAATATTCGCGGCGCGAATATTGCGGGCGAAAGCAGCAGAGTGTCGGATGAAGAACAGGTTCGCGCTTTCGCCGTTCGCAGCGGTTAAAGTTGTTTGCCGCAGGCAAACAACTTTGCGCAGGGCAATTCATTTGCCCGAGCACGTTTAATCGGAAGGGGTCCCCAACGCTCCGCCGGAGCGTTGGGGATAAACAATTACAAAAAATGACCCGTGCCGTATCCCGGCACGGGTAAATGTTTTTCTGTGTTTTATATATCTATGTCGGGGAATGTCGGAGATCTCCGGCGCGTTCCCTCCCAAGCCGCACCGGAGAGCCGACATTTCAAAGCGGAAGATCTTCCGCGCCGCAATCTGTTATTTGCCCTCGCCGGAGTGGACGATGTAGTTCCAGCCGTCCACGCACATCCGGTCGAGGTCGTACTCCGCCGTCCAGCCGAGCAGTTCCTTTGCCCGCGAGACGTCGGCATAGCACTCGGCGATGTCGCCCTCGCGGCGGGGATATATCTTGTAGGGTATCTCGCGGCCGACGGCGCGCTCCAGAGCGTGCAGGACGTCAAGCACGCTCGAACCCTTGCCGGTGCCGAGGTTTATCTTGTCGTAGCCCTCCTGCTCCTCTAGGCGCGCGAGCGCCGCGATGTGGCCGCGCGCGAGGTCAACGACGTGTATGTAGTCGCGCACGCCGGTGCCGTCCGGCGTGGGATAGTCCGCGCCGGTGACGCGGAGGTGGTCGAACTTCCCGCTCGCAACGCGGACGACGTAGGGGAAGAGGTTGTTCGGAATGCCGTTCGGCTCCTCGCCGAGCAGGCCGCTCTCATGCGCGCCTATCGGGTTGAAGTAGCGGAGCGAGAGCACCTTCCACTCGGGGTCGGAGTGGCATATATCCTCAAGAATGCGCTCGAGCATGACCTTCGTCCAGCCGTAGGGGTTAGTGGCGGAGGTGGGCATGTCCTCGGTGAAGGGCGGGACGTTCGTCATCCCGTACACCGTCGCGGAGGAGCTGAAGACGAGCTTCTTGCATCCGAAGCTCCGCATCACATCACATAGCACGAGCGTACCCGTGATGTTGTTGTGGTAGTACTCTATCGGCTTCTTCGGGCTCTCGGCGACCGCCTTGAGACCTGCGAAGTGTATGACCGCGTCTATCTTGTGCTCGGAGAATATCTTCTCGAGCGCCGCGCGGTCGCGTATGTCGTTCTCGTAGAAGGCGGGTCGGACGCCGGTTATCTTTTCTATGTTGTCGAGCGCCGAGACGTTGGAATTCGAGAGGTTGTCAACGATGACGGCCTCATATCCCTTTCCGATGAGCTCTACGACGGTGTGACTGCCGATGTAGCCCATGCCTCCGGTGACAAGAATCTTTGCCATGATACAAACTCTCCTCTCAAGCTTATTTCTCGCGGCGGGACTTCGCCGCGTCGCTGTTCTATTTTCAGGCTATGACGCACGCGCCCTTCGCGCGTATCGAGAGCACGCGGCATGCGCCCTCTCCGAATACGGAGGCCATCGCGGCGCTGTACTCCGCCACCTTGTCGAGCGGGACGTACGCCTGGATGGTTCCGGCAAAGCCGCCGCCGTGGACGCGGCAGGCGCCCTTGCCCGCAAGCACCTTCTCGCTCAGCGCGAGGGCGAGGGACACGCCCTGTTCTCCCGGCGCGGTGGGACTGAATACGTTCTGGAGCAGCTCCCACGAGCTCCTGCCGCTCTCGCGCACGAGGCGGAGGTATTCGTCGAAGTCGCCGCCGTGAAGCGCGCGGGCGAGGTCGCTCACGCGCGCGTTCTCGCCGAAGAAGTGTATCGCGCGGAGCAGCGGTCGGTCGCCGAGCTTCTCGCGGAGCGTACCGAGCCGCGCGTAAAACTCCGCTTCGTCCACCGAACGGAGTGCGTCCGCGCCGAACTCCGCCGCGACCGCCTTCATCTCGGCGGGAACGGCAGCGTAGTCGTCGGTGAGGTCGGCGTGATGTCCGCCGGTGAGGGTGATGCAGAGCGCGTAGCCGAGCCGCGCAAGGTCGAGCTCCGCGCCGGCTATCTCGGGCGAGGACGGGTCGATGAAGTCCATCGCGACGACGCCGCCATGCGCGCAGGCGGTCTGGTCGAGAAGTCCGCAGGGTTTGCCGAAGAACACGTTCTCGGCGTACTGACCGGCCTTCGCGAGCTCGACGTTGTCTATGTCCGCTCCGCCGACGGCGCGGAACGCCGCGCCTACCGCGACCTCGAACGCCGCGGACGAGCTGAGCCCGCTTCCCGGAGGGACTTCGCTCTGCGTGTACGCATCAAAGCCGCGCACGGGGAGCCCGTGGTCGGCAAACCATCTCGCTATGCCGCGTATGAGCGAGGGGGAGTGGCTCTCCTCCTCTGCTTTCGGCGTGAGGTCGTCGAGCGAGACGCGGTCCTCGCGGCTGAAGCCTACTGACCTGAGACGCACGCGCGGCTCCTCGGACGGTGAGACGACGGCGAGGATGTCCATATCCACGCTTGCCGCGAGCACGCGTCCGCGCTGATGGTCGGTATGGTTGCCGCCGAGCTCGGTGCGCCCGGGGACGCTGATAAGCGAGACCTCACGGTCGCCGCCGTAGGACTCGATAAACAGCCGGGTGAGCGCGGCGGCGCGCCCGCTCGGCGCGGAGAAGCTGCCGTGGGCGGTCTGCGCGGCGGCGAGCGCCCCGTCGAGCGAACCGCTCTCAAGCGCGCGCAGGAGTTCGTTTGCGGTCATCATCGTATATCCGCTCCTTGGAAAAGGATAGTGTGTTTGCCATTCGCTGAGTATGAGATTCATCTATTAAAATTATACTTTATCCCGACGCCCGACGCCAAGAAAAATCGGATAAAACGCAGGTACTTCTTGCATTTTTTCGGACTATGGGCTAAAATGGCAGTATACGCGGAGAAGGGGGGAGCGCGGTGCGCTTTGCGGCGACTTTTTCACCCGGGTTTGAGAGCATAGCCGCGCGCGCCGTCGCGCGCGAGACCGGCGCGCCGGCGGAACACGTCAGCGTGTCGGAGGGACTTATTCGCTTCGACTCCTCGGCACCCGTCGGAAGGGTGGCGGGCGCGCCCTGTCTCTCCGGGGTCTTTGTGCTCTTTCGGGAGTTTGAGGGCTTTCCGACATTTGAAAGGATGGTGCGCGCGTCCGGCGCGCCGCCTCTGCCGAAGGGCATCCGCGCGCGGAGCTTCCGCGTGAGGTTTTCAAAGGCAAACCACTTCGAGGGCGTCCCAAGGTATCTTCTAGACGCGGCGGAGCGCGGCATAGCGCGCTCGACCGGCCTGCGCCCCGACCGCCTCGGCGCGGACGTGGAGTTCTGGTACGCTCTCAGGAGCGAGGGAGGCGGATTCTTCGGGCTGCTTCTGGGCGACCCACGCGCGCCGAAGCCGGAGAAGGGCGAGCTCCGCCCGTCACTTGCGGCGATGGTGGCGGAGCTTGCGGGAGTGAAAAGCGGCGACGTAGTGCTCGACCCGTTCGCGGGGCACGGCGCTCTGCCGCTCGCCGCGTGCAGGATAGCGCGCGGGGTGCGCCCTCTCTGTGTGGAGCGCGACCGCGCACTCATACCGTTTCTCGAGAGACGGTTTTCCTCCGTGGCGGGCGCGAAGGTCGTCTGCGGGGACGCGCGGCGTCTCCCGTTTGAGGACGGCTCGGTCGATCTCGTACTCACCGACCCGCCGTGGGGACTGTTCCGCGAGACCGACATGGCGTCGCTCGCGGAGCTCTACCGCGACGCGCTCAGGGAAGCGTCGCGCGTGCTGAAATCCTCCGGGCGGATGGCGGTGCTCACGGCGCGGGACTTCGACCTCGAGGCGCTGATGCCGGAGGGATGGAGGACGTCGCGGCGTGCGGACACCCTCGTCGGCGGAAAGAAGGCGACAGTCCGCGTATTTGTCCGCGAAAAATAACAAGTATTCGCTGAAAGGTGTGTTTTTATGAAGCTCGTCATAGGTTCGGACATACACGGCTCCGCCGACCGCTGCCGTGAGCTCGTGATAAGGTATCAGGAGGAGAAGGCGGATAAGCTCGTCCTGCTCGGCGACATTCTCTATCACGGCCCGAGGAACCCGCTTCCCGAGGGTCACGGTCCGATGGAGGTCGCGCGGATGCTGAACGCCATGAAGGAGGACATCATCTGCGTTCGCGGCAACTGCGACGCGGAGATAGACCAGATGGTGCTTGAGTTCCCGCTTATCGGCGGGTTCACGATGATCTCCGAGCCGAAGCGGACGCTCTTCCTCACGCACGGGCACATCTTCAACGAGATGTATCT
>CANPWY010000108.1 GCA_947585215.1 uncultured Clostridia bacterium | reverse complement strand
GGCTCGCCGGAGGACTGCATCCAGTGCGGCCAGTGCGAGAGCCACTGCCCGCAGCACCTCGAGATAATCAAGCTGCTTCAGGACGTCGCCGCCGCGACGAAGTAAGCGCCGTAAAAACGTGCACAGTGAAATGAGCGGGCGTCTGCCCGCTCATTTTTTGCAAAGACAGGACTGCCGAAAACGGCAGTCCTGTTTTATGGTTCCAGATTGTCTTCATCGAAAAGCGGCGAATCGAAGAACTCCCTTATGCTTACGCCGAGTCCCTGACACAGCTCATGGATTATGCGCAGCTTTACAGAGTCATACGAGCAGTTTATCACGTTCCCTATCGTCGATTTCGGTACGCCGCTCCTCATGTACAGCCGGTACTGCGTCATGCCCTTTTCGGCAAGCAACTCTCCGAGTCGTCTGCTTACGGCTTCATTCAAGAGCATATCTTCACCATCCGAATATTTCCTCCGTGAACTGTTTCACTCCGTAAACCGCACGACATCGTTCGGCGTGCAGTCTATTATCGAACAGAGCTTTTCAAGCGTCAGCAGCGTGATGTTTCTGCCTTTTTTCAGTGAATCGAGCGTTTTGTTGTCTATGCCGCCCTTCAGAAGCTGATACTGCGTCACCCCGCGCCGCCGCATCGTCTCCCACAGGGGACTGTAATCTATCATGTCGATTCACCTCGAAACGTCCTGTTAGAAAAATTATAGGATATTGTGATGTAAATCTATATTGTGATTATTTTCACAATATACTATAATTGTCCTGAGGTGACGGTTATGACGGTTACATTCTGTGGACACAGGGAAGTCTACGAACGCGCGGAGGTGCGCGAATGGCTGCGCGAGTGTGTCGACGCGCTTATATGCGAGGGCGCGGATCTGTTCTATCTCGGCGGGTATGGGGAATTTGACCGGATGGCGGCAGGCGTCGTCCGCGAGTCCAAGTCGCGCCACCCGCACATCCGGGCGGCGCTCGTTCTGCCCTACCCGGACAGGTTGCCGGACTGCGACAGCTATGACTACACGGTCTATCCTCCTCTCGAAAACGTCCCGCGCCGGTATGCCATCCTCCGTCGGAACGAATGGATGATACGCGAGTCGGACGTGGTCGCGGCATACGTCCGCACCGGCTTCGGCGGAGCCGCCGCGGCGCTCGAATACGCCGTCCGCCGCGGCAAGCGCATACTGCGCTTCTCCCCCGCCGGCTGAAAGCGCTCCCGCACGGGAGGGCTTGCGTTTTGTTCCGGTTTTTGCTATAATTACTTTATAATGGGTTTTTGGGCGGTCCCCGGCACAAGATATATTGCGGGAGACATGCCGTGAATATGCGGCGCGGATATGCCGCAGACTTACGTTATTCGGAGTGTGATACTGTTTGGCGGCAAAAAAGACAAGCTACGGCAACGATTCCATCTCTGCGCTGAAGGGCGCGGACCGGGTGCGGAAGCGTCCCGGCGTCATCTTCGGCTCGGACGGCCTCGAGGGCTGTGAGCACGCGGTCTTCGAGATACTCTCAAACTCCATAGACGAGGCGCGCGGCGGCCACGGCAGCCGCATAATCCTCACCCGCTACCTCGACCGCTCTGTCTCGGTCGAGGACTTCGGGCGCGGCTGCCCCGTCGACTGGAACCCCAAGGAGGAGCGCTACAACTGGGAGCTCGTCTACTGCGAGCTGTACGCCGGAGGAAAGTACGACGCGGACGGCGTCTACGAATACTCCCTCGGCCTCAACGGCCTCGGCTCCTGCGCGACGCAGTACTCCTCCGAGTACATGGACGTCACCGTCTGGCGCGACGGGAAGAAGTACACTCTCCGCTTCGAGAAGGGTGAGAACGTCGGCGGCCTCAAGAGCGAACCATACTCCGGCCGCCGCACCGGCACGCTCCACCACTGGAAGCCCGACCTCGACGTCTTTACCGACATCGACATCCCGGTGGAATACTACACCGACGTGCTGAAGCGTCAGGCGGTCGTCAACCCGAAGGTCACATTTATCTTCCGCAACGAGACCGCGCCCGGGAAGTTCGAGGAGCAGGAGTTCATGTATGAGAACGGCATCTCGGACTACGTCGCGGAGCTCGCTGGCGAGGAGGGGCGGATAACCGACGTCCGCAGCATCTCCTGCGAGCGCGTCGGGCGCGACCGTGAGGACAAGCCCGAGTACCGCGTGAAGATCGGCTGTGCGTTCCTCTTCTCGAACCGCGCGGCAGTCATCGAGCACTACCACAACTCGAGCTTTCTCGAGCACGGCGGTTCTCCGGACAAGGCGCTGCGGAGCGCGTTCGTCGCGGCGCTCGACGAATACCTCCGCCGGACGAACAAGTACCAGAAGGGCGAGTCGAAGATATCCTTCAACGACATACAGGACTGCCTCGTCTTCGTCAGCTCGAACTTCTCCACCCAGACAAGCTACGAGAACCAGACAAAGAAGTCCATCACGAACAAATTTATCCAGGACGCGATGAACGACTTCCTCCGCGAGCAGATGCAGGTCTACTTCATCGAGAACCCTGCGGAGGCCGACCGCATCTGCGAGCAGGTGATGATAAACAAGCGCTCCCGCGAGCAGGCGGAGCGCACCCGCCTCACGATAAAGAAGAAGCTCACCGGCACGCTCGACCTCTCCAACCGCGTGCAGAAGTTCGTGGACTGCCGCACGCGGGACGTGGAGCGGCGCGAGCTCTACATCGTCGAGGGCGACAGCGCTCTCGGCTCGGTAAAGCAGGGGCGCGAGCCGGAGTTCCAGGCGATAATGCCGGTGCGCGGCAAGATACTCAACTGCCTCAAGGCCGACCTGCCGCGGGTGTTCAAGAGCGACATCATCACCGACCTGCTGAAGGTGCTCGGCTGCGGAGTAGAGGTCGCGCACAAGGGCGCGAAGGACCTCGCGTCCTTCGACCTCGCGAACCTCCGCTGGTCGAAGGTGATAATCTGCACCGACGCGGACGTGGACGGCTACCAGATACGCACGCTCATACTCGCGATGATCTACCGCCTCACACCGACGCTCATCCAGCAGGGTTACGTCTACATCGCGGAGACCCCGCTCTACGAGATACGTCTGCGCGGCGGCGAGGAGTCGCTCTTTGCCTACACCGACGCCGAGCGGAACGAGATAGTCGCAAAGCTCGGAAACAAGAAGTACACCATCTCCCGCTCGAAGGGCCTCGGTGAGAACTCGTCGGAGATGATGTGGCAGACTACCATGAATCCCGAGACGCGGCGGCTAGTCCGCGTCATGCCGGAGGACGCCGAGCGCACCGCCGAGATGTTCGACCTCTTCGAGGGCGACAACCTCGCGGGACGCAAGGAGTTCATCGCCTCGGAGGGCTACCGCTTCCTCGACATGGTCGACGTGAGCTGACCGCCCTCAAAACTGCTGTTTCGGAGGAAAGACTATGCCGCTTCCGATGGTGCATCTGGCCGTCGCGGTCAGAGTGAAGGACAAGCTGAAAATCGAGGACGACGGAGCGTTCTACCTCGGCTCGATAGCGCCCGACGCGATACACATGCGCGAGGACGCTTCCGCGGAGGATAAGTTCAAGTCGCACATGGGTATGCGCGCAAACCTCTTCGAGAACGAGCAGAACGCGAAGGCGCTCGTCGGACGGAGCGACTTCCTCACGGGCTACGCCGTCCACCTCGTCACCGATATGTACTGGTCGCGCGAGGTCGGCACTCCGTTCAAAGCCAAATTCAAGGCGAAGTTCCCGGACGCCGGCCACGCCCCGGCGTACTACAACGACACCGACCTCGCGGACCTCGAGCTCTACCGCTCCGAGCCGTGGGTCCCGGAGGTCTACGCCGCGCTCGAAAGCGCCCGCGGCGAGGCGGCGGACGATATGCTCACGGCGGAGGAGGTCGAGAAGTGGCGGCTCCGTCAGATTCACTGGTTCGAGCAGGATTTTTCACATCTGAAGCCCGCGGAGTACATCACCCGCGAGGAGATAGACCGCTATATCGAATTCGCCGCCGAAAAATGCCTCGAATATTTCGGCGTGAAATAACAGAGAGAAAGTAATTTGTAAAGGAAGAAGATACCTTGGCAAAGAAGAAGGATAACGAGACAAGGGAATACATCCCGGCGCCCGTCACCGACCAGCCGATAACCGAGACGCTCGAGAAGAACTTCATGCCCTACGCGATGAGCGTCATCATGAGCCGCGCCATACCGGAAATAGACGGCTTCAAGCCGTCCCACCGGAAGCTGCTCTACACGATGTACAAGATGGGGCTGCTGAACGGAGGTCTCACGAAGTCGGCAAACGTCGTCGGTCAGACGATGCGCCTCAACCCGCACGGAGACGCCGCGATATACGAGACGATGGTGCGCCTCACGAAGGACAACGAGACGCTGCTTGCGCCGTTCGTCGAGTCGAAGGGCAACTTCGGCAAGGTCTACTCGCGCGACATGGCGTACGCCGCGAGCCGCTACACCGAAGTAAAGCTCGCGCCGATATGCGCGGAGCTCTTTCGCGACATCGACCGCGACTGCGTCGACTTCGTCGACAACTACGACTCCACCACAAAGGAGCCCACCCTGCTGCCGACGACCTTCCCAAACGTCCTCGTGAGCGCAAATCAGGGCATAGCCGTCGGCATGGCGAGCCAGGTCTGCGGCTTCAACCTTGCCGAGGTCTGCCGGACGGCGGCGGCATATATCCGCGACCCGAATGTCGATCTCTTCGAGACGCTTCCCGCGCCCGACTTCACCACCGGCGGCGAGCTGCTGTACGAGCGCGAGGCGCTCGAGGAGGTCTACAACACCGGGCGCGGCTCGATAAAGCTCCGCGCGCGCTGGCGTTACGACAAGAGCGAAAACCTCATCGAGGTGTACGAGATACCCTACTCCACAACAGTCGAGGCGATAATCGACAAGGTGGTCGAGCTCTGCAAGGCAAACAAGCTCCGCGAGATAGCAGACATCCGCGACGAGACCGGCCGCGCCGGCCTCAAGATAGCGATAAACCTCAAGCGCGGCACCGACCCGGAGGCACTGATGCAGAAGCTCTTCCTCATGACCCCGCTTCAGGACAGCTATCCCTGCAACTTCAACATCCTGATAGCCGGAACGCCGCGCCAGATGGGCGTGCGCGAGATACTCGAGGAGTGGTGCGCTTGGCGCTGTGAGTGCGTGCGGCGGCGCATCCACTACGACCTCGGCGTGAAGCGCGACAAGCTCCACCTCCTGCGCGGACTTAAGGCGATACTTCTCGACATCGACCGCGCGATAAAAATAATCCGCGAGACCGAGGAGGAGGACGAGGTCGTCCCGAACCTCATGATCGGCTTCCGCATAGACGAGAAGCAGGCGGAGTATATCGCGGAGATACGCCTCCGCAACATCAACAAGCAGTACATCCTGCGCCGCCTCGAGGAGACCGGCGAGCTCGCGGACGAGGTCGCGCGGCTCGAAAAGCTTCTCGGCGACAGGCGCGCGATAATGGACATAATAGTGGAGGAGCTGGAGGCGGTCGCAAAGAAGTACGGCACGCCGAGGCGGACGGTCATACTCCGCGAGTTCTCGGAGGACGCGCCCGCCGAGGCGGAGAGCGTCCCCGATGCGAGCCCCGTCACCGTGTTCCTCTCAAACGAGGGCTACTTCAAGAAGATAACCCCGCAGTCGCTCCGCATGGCAAGCGAACAGCGCTTCAAGGAGGGCGACGCGCTCCGCCAGAGCTTCGAGACAAACACCTCGGCGGAGGTCGTCTTCCTCACGAATATGCAGCAGGCGTACAAGTGCCGCGTGGGCGACTTCCCGGACACCAAGGCCTCCGCCCTAGGCGACTATCTGCCGGCAAAGCTCGGCATGGACCCCGGCGAGCAGGTCGTGTTCATGTTCCTGCCGGGGGACTACACCGGCTCGCTCCTGCTCTTCTTCGAGAACGGCAAGGCGGCAAAGATAGAGGCGGAGGCATATAATACAAAGTCGAACCGGCGCCGCCTCACCGGCGCGTTCAGCGGGGCGAGCCCGCTCGTCGCGGCGTTCTTCCTCGAGCGGGACGAGGAGCTCTGCATGCACACCTCGGACGGGCGCGCCATACTCTTCACGACGGCGCTCCTCGCGCCGAAGTCGACCCGCTCGACGATAGGCGTGCAGGTCGTGACGCCGAAGAAGGGACGCCTCCTCGCGCGCGTCGAACGCGCGGAGGAGAGCGGCATACTGAACCCCGCGCGCTACCGCACGAGGGCGCTTCCCGGCGC
>CANPWY010000107.1 GCA_947585215.1 uncultured Clostridia bacterium | reverse complement strand
TTCTTCACAGATTGACTGGAATAAGGATACCATATTTTCAATGCAAAAGTCAACCTTTTTTCTGCTTTTGAAACGCAAAAGCAACATTTCGTTCATTTAGACAAACCTCGGCTCGCAAGGCGGCGCGCTTTTGTGGGTTTTTGCGGCGATTTTTTCGCCCAAAAGCGCTCCGAGGGACGGCTGTCCGCGTCCGTGCGCGGCGGACATTGTCCGCCGCCCGCGTCCGCTCTCAGAACTCCACTATGGTGACGCCGCTCTCACCCTCGCCGTACTTTCCCATCCGGAAGGATGTCACCCGGCGGTCGGAGCGGAGCTTCTCGGTGATGGCGTTCCGGAGCGCTCCGGTGCCCTTGCCGTGGATTATCGTCACCGATGTGAGGCCTGCCATCACGGCAGCGTCGAGGAAAGCGTCCACGTCCTCGAGCGCTTCCCCGACCGTCTCGCCCCTGAGGTCGAGCTCGCTCTTTGCCGCCCGCTCTCCGAGCGGACGGCGCGGCGCGGAGACGTACCCCTTCGGCTTCTCCGCGTGCTCCGCGAGCTCGACGGCGTTCGGTGCGAGGCTTATCGTCATCGAACCTATCGCGACGGTCATCTTGCCGTTCTTGTCCTTGGGGAGCGCCGTCACGACGGCGGTGGCGCCGGTGGCAAGTATCTTCACGCTGTCGCCGACGGCGATGGGCCGCGCCGGCTTGTGCGCCTTAGCCTGCGGCGCCTCCGCCGCGCGGACAGCGTACTTCTCGCCCGCGGCGTTGAGCTTTGCCCGCGCGGCGGCGCGCGCCTCGTTGAGCGCGCGCGCGGACTCCTCCGCGCTTATCGACTTCAGAAGCTGCTCGCGCAGAGCTTCCACCTCCGCGAGCGCCGCGTCCGCCTCCGCCCGCGCGTCCGCTATTATCCGCTGAGCCTCGAGCTGTGCGCGCTCACGTGCGCGGCTCTTCTCCTTCTCCGCGTCAGAGCGGAACTTCCGCGCGCGGTTCGCGGCCTCCGCCGCCTCGCGCCGGAGCTCGCTCTGCTCCTCGCGGAGCTTTTCAAGCTCCTGCTTCTCCTCCTCGAGTCGGCCGAGCGCGACGTCGAACCTCTTGTCCTCCGTACCGACAAGGCTCTCCGCCGCCGCTATCACCCTCTCGTCGAGGCCGAGGCGGCGGGATATCGCAAACGCGTTCGAGCGCCCCGGCACACCTATCAGCAGGCGGTAGGTCGGACGAAGCGTCTCGACGTCGAACTCACAGCTCGCGTTCTCGACGCCCTCGGTGGAGAGCGCGAACTCCTTGAGCTCAGCGTAGTGGGTAGTGGCGGCGACCGAGGCTCCGAGGCTCCTCGCGTGCTGTATGACAGCCACCGCGAGTGCCGCACCCTCGACCGGGTCGGTGCCCGCGCCGAGCTCGTCAAAGAGCACGAGGGAGTTCCTCCGCACCCCGGAAAGTATCGCCACTATGTTAGTCATATGCGAGGAGAAGGTGGAAAGCGACTGCTCTATCGACTGTTCGTCGCCGATGTCCGCATACACTCCGCCGTAAACCGGCACGCGCGAGCCCTCCTCCGCCGGGATAAAGAGCCCGCAGGCCGCCATGAGCGGGAAAAGTCCGAGTGTCTTGAGGGTGACGGTCTTGCCGCCGGTGTTCGGGCCGGTGACGACGAGTGTGTCAAACTCTCCCCCGAGCCGCACGGAAATCGGCACGACCTTCTCCCGCTGTATCAGCGGGTGGCGCGCCTTCTTCAAATCGAGCGACGTCCCCTCGTCGAGCACGGGTTCGACGGCGCGCATCCTGTCCGCGAGACGCGCCTTCGCAAATATCAGGTCGAGCGCGACGTAGGCGTTGTAGCTCTCGGCTATCGCCTCTCCGTGTGCGCCGACCTCCGCCGACAGCTCGGCGAGTATCCGCTCTATCTCGTCGCGCTCCTTCACCTCGAGCTCGCGGATCTCGTTATTCAGTTCCACGACCGCCGCCGGCTCGATGAAAAACGTCGAACCGGACGAGCTGACGTCATGCACGAGTCCCGGTATCTCGTTTTTCGACTCACTCTTTACCGGCACGACGTACCGCCCGGACCGCTGAGTAATTATCGTGTCCTGAAGATGCTTTGAATACGTGGGCGAGGTTATCATCCTCTGAAGCGTTTCGCGGACGCGGCTGCCCGCCGCGCGTATCTTTCTGCGTATCGACATAAGCTCGGGCGAGGCGGCGTCCGCCATTTCGTCCTCCGCGATTATCGCGCGGGTGATGCTCTCCTCAAGGTACTTGTTCGGCTGTAAGCCGTAGAACAGTCCGTCGAGGACGCCGCGCTCCGCGCCGTCCGAGTCGCCGTAGTCCTTGAGGCGGCGCACCGCGCCGAGAAGCGCCGCGACTTCCAGAAGCGCGGGCATGCTGAGCGACCCGCCGCGCTCCGCCCGCCGGACGTTTGCTATACAGTCGCCCACGGCGGAGAGGTTCGGCCCGCCGACGCGGTTCGTCATCCGCCACGCGGCGGCGGTCTCGCTCATTCTCTCCCGCGCGGTATACAGGTCGTCCGTCGGCTCGAGCGCGCGGGCGCGCTCCTTTGCCGCGCGGCTCACCGCGCCGTCCGCGAGCATCTCGAGCACGCGGTCGAGCTCGAGCGTTCTCAGCGATTTTTCAAAAAGTTTGTCCTCCATCCGTTTTGCCTTTCCTTCCCGCGTCTGCCGCCGTGCGGCGCGCGGGGAAATCCGTCCGCTCCCGCAAGGTCACAGAAGCGATTTATAGAAGTCCAATGTACTAAAACCGCGCTCCAGCTTGTCAAGGAAGAACCTCTCGGTCATTCTGCCGAGGAGCGCAAGGCTCTCCTCCGGCAGTTTGAAGGACAGCATCCTTTTGCTCGGGGCGTGGAGCAGGAACCGCGCCGCCGCGAGGCTCGCGGTGTCCAGCTCCGCCCTGTCTCCGGCGGCGTGGCACGCGCACTTCAGCTCGCCCGAGGCTATCTCCACCACCGGACCCTCCGGCGTCTCCGCGCCGCAGACGGCGCACTCCTCCAAGTCCGGCTGCCAGCCGCATATCGCGCTCGCGCGAAGCTCGAACGCCGCCTTTATCACGGCCTCGCTCTTTAGTCCCCGGCTGAGCGCGTAGAGAAGGTTCAGCGCGTCGCCGAGCAGCGCGGACGCGGGCGAGCGCTCCGGCGCGCACGCCGCGAGCGCCTCCGCGATGTAGCTCGCAAGCGCTAGGCGAAGTATGTCGCTCCGCAGTCCCAAAAACAGCTCCTGCGGCTCCGCCGCGTCCACCGACAGCTTTCCCCGGTACTCAAAGAAGGTGAACTCCGAGTAGACGAGAAGCTGCGTCCCCGCGCCGAAGTGCGAGCTCTTCCGCCGCGCCCCGCGCGCCACTGCGCTCACAAGTCCCTGCTCCGCCGTGAGGATGGTGAGCATCCTGTCGGCGTCGCGGTAGTCCACCTCGCGAAGCACCAGTCCGCGAAGGATCACATGCTCAGTCGCCGGCATACCCGAAGTTCTTTATCTGCGCCGCGGACGAGCGCCAGTTCTCCTTGACCTTCACCCACGTCTCAAGGAAGACCTTCTCGCCGCGCGCCTCCTCGAGCTCGCGGCGCGCGAGCTCGCCTATCCTGCGGAGCATCGCTCCGTTTTTGCCGATGATTATTCCCTTGTGGGTCTCCTTTTCGCAGTATATCGTCGCCGCTATCTTCAGAACGCCATCCTCCCTGATATACTGCTCTATCGCCACGGCGACGCCGTGCGGCACCTCGCGCTCGAGACATTCGAGCATCTTTTCTCGGATGACCTCGCTTGCTATCTGCCTTTCCGTCTGGTCGCTTGCCATGTCGCGCGGATAGAGCTCCGGACCCTCCTGCGCGTACTTCTCCACTGCGTCGAGCAGGGCGTCCACGCCCTCTCCGCGCAGGGCGGAGACGGGCAGGTACTCGTCGAAGTCAAACTCCTTCCGATACGCCTCTATCACTCCGAGCACGCGGTCGGGCGTGACGGTGTCCCGCTTGTTTATGACGAGCACCGCCGGAAGCTTCGCCTCGCGGATACGCTCTATGAGGAGCTGTTCCGGCTTTCCGACCTCCGGCACCGGCTCCACAACGAGCACCGCCGCGTCGACCTCCGCGACGCTCTCGCGCACGACGCCGTTCATGTACTCGCCTAGGCGGTTCCGCGCCTTGTGAAATCCCGGTGTGTCAAGGAACACAAACTGCGTCTCCCCACGCTCGCACACGGCGGTTATCCTGTTTCTAGTCGTCTGCGGCTTGGAGGTGACGATGGCCACCTTCTCGCCCGCGAGGGCATTCGCGAGCGTCGACTTTCCGACGTTCGGCCTGCCGCATATTACATACATTCCGTTCTTTTTTATCTCCATAACGACCTCTTTACCGTTCTTCTTCGGACGGGGCTTCCCCGTCCTTATTTTCCTTCTCCCCGGACGCTTCTTCGTCTGGCGGGCCCTCTTTCTCCCTCTCGGCGGCGGCTTCCGTCTCTGCGGAGTCCTCGCCGCTCTCCTTCTTCTCCGGCGCGAACGCCATCACTGCCGCCGCCACCGGCAGCAGTACGAGCGCCGTCACCGCCCAGGCGTTGCCCGTGAGGAAGGACGCGAGCACGTCCCGCCACAAATCGAGGTCAAGGAAGAGGAAGAGCCCCACCGCGAGCGCCGCCACGGACGCCGCGAGCACCGCGCCCGCCGCCATGTCCTTCACCTTGCGTATATCCGCGTCCCGCTCGCGCGTGACGCGGTCGCAGAGCGTTTCAAGCGCGCTGTTGAGACATTCCAGACCTATCACGACGGCGGAGGTGAGCAGTACCGCTATGTAATACCACTTCCCGTGCCCGCTTGTCCACACCAGGAGCAGCGCCCATGCCGCCGCCACGAGCTCCACACGGAGGTTTTTGCCCTTCGCGACGGCGTCGCAGAACCCTCTCCCGGCGTCTCTGAACGCCTTAAAGAACTTCTTTATCCCCACGCGTTATCCCCATTTCGTCAAGTATCTCCTCCTGACGGCGGAAGTGTGTCCGCTCGTCCTCCTCGCCACGCTCGTGGTCGTAGCCGAGGAGATGGAGCGTCGAGTGGACGGCAAGGAACGCGAGCTCGCGCGTCTCGCTGTGCCCGTACTCCTCTGCCTGCGCCGCCGCGCGCTCGAGGGAAATCACCATCTCGCCGAGCATCACGCGCCCGTTTTCGTCGATGTCCCACTCGTCCGCCTCTATCGGCTCGCCCGGCTCATGCTCGAGCATCGGGAAGCTCAGAACGTCGGTCGCACGGTCGATGCCGCGCCGCTCGAGGTTCAGGGCGTGTATCCCCTCGTCTGTCGTCGTGTATATCTCGACCGAACACGGGCGGTCGACACGTTCGCTCTCGAGCGCGGCGCGGACGGCGCTCCGCAGTACGCGCTTCTGTTCCGCCGTCGCCGCAAGGCCCATCGAGCGGACGCCCACACCGTGCCGCGTCATCTTCCGCGCCTCACCGGAGCCGCGCGCTTCGGGCGCGTCTCCGCCTTTTCCGCCTTCTCGTACGCCTCGATTATCTTCTGGACGAGGACGTGTCGCACGACGTCCTTAGATGTGAGCTGGCAGATGGCTATGTCCTCTATCCCCTCGAGGATGCGCACCGCGTCCTTGAGGCCGCTCACCTTGTCGCGCGGCAGGTCTATCTGCGTCACGTCGCCGGTGATGACGACCTTCGAGCCAAAGCCGATTCGCGTGAGGAACATCTTCATCTGCTCGCGGGAGGTGTTCTGCGCCTCGTCGAGAATGATAAAGCTGTCGTCAAGGGTGCGTCCGCGCATGTATGCGAGCGGCGCGACCTCTATGTTCCCGCGCTCGAGGTTCTTGGCGTAGCCCTCCGCGCCGAACATCTCAAAGAGTCCGTCGTAGAGCGGACGGAGGTACGGGTCGACCTTGTTCTGCAGGTCGCCCGGCAGGAAGCCGAGCTTCTCGCCCGCCTCGACCGCGGGGCGGGTGAGGATTATCCGGCTCACCTGCTTTGCGCGGAACGCCGCGCACGCCGCCGCGACGGCGAGGTAGGTCTTGCCGGTGCCGGCAGGACCCACGCCTATCGTTATCGTGTGCGAAAGTATCGCGTCCACATACTTCTTCTGTCCGACGGTCTTCGGCTTTATCGGCTTTCCCTTTGCCGTGACGCAGAGGACGTCCCGCGCGACCTCGTCTACCTCGCGCTCGCGCCCGTCCCGCGAGAGACCGATGACGTAACGCACCGTGCCGAGGTCTATCTGTTCCCCGCGCGCCGCAAGGCTGAGAAGCGACTGTATCGCCTTTGTCGCAAGCAGCACCGCCTCCGGCTCACCGGATATTTTGAGCTCGTTGCCCCGG
>CANPWY010000106.1 GCA_947585215.1 uncultured Clostridia bacterium | reverse complement strand
TGCAGGGGGAAGCGGATGCCGACGTCGACGGCAAGGCCGGAGGATAGTTTCAGCGCAGTCGGCTCGGAGACTACCGAAGAAAGATACGTCAGGGCATTGCTATAGATATACTCGATGGGGCTGAGCTTTGTCCAACCGCCGTCCTCGCCGAGCCGCTCGATATAGCCGAAGGGCTCGTCGGGGAAGGGCATGTCGTCGCCGACGGATGAAGTGAGCAGCACGGAGTCGTCGCCGACGGAGGCGAGACGGACGTGCAGAGTGAGACCGTCCGCCGAGTTCTGCACCACGTATCCGCTTTTCATATAGTCGGAGTACACGCCGTCCGAGGCGTTCGGAAGTATCTCGGTGGCGAGGAGTGCGTCGGTGTCGCCCGTGCAGTCGGTTATCTCCACCGCGTCCGCGGGGGAATAGACACCGACGAGGCCGAAGTCGACGTTTTCGTCGGAGGTCTGCTTTGAGCAGGACGGGAGTATCAGCGCCGCGAGAAGCATCAGCGCAAGGACTGACTTTTTCATCTTCATTTCCCCTTTCATACCGTTTTTCGCAGCAAATCGCGCTCGCTTTGCTCGCTTACCAATTTGCTGCGAGACCGCCGGACAGAGCGAAGCTCTGCCGGCGGCATGCGCTCCGTTACGCGCCGAGTTTTCCGCCTTCGGCGGAAAATCGACGCATTCCCACGCGGTCATCGACCGCGTGGGAGCCCTTCCATTGAAATGCTCGGGGCAAACACGAGGGCGCCGAGATATTCCGCGCCGAAACATATTCAGCCCTCGTGAGCTTTGCCCGCTTTGCGGGCAAAGCCCTACTTCGAATGTAACTCGCCTGCGCGAAGTTGGCGGCGTGGCCGCCAACTTCAACCGCTGCGAACCGCGAGGGCTCGAGCCAATTCTGCATCCGACATTTTACAGCCCTCGCTCGCAATATTCGCTTCGCGAATATTGCCCGACATTGGGCTAACTAGAATGCGGGAGCGCCTGCGGCGCTTGAAGCGTACTCCACACAAAGAGCTTTTTCGTCGTCCGGTGTATATAAGATTGGAACATCGGAGCGCTGTTTTGCGTTTCTACTTGCATATGTCCGGACGTCGGATTTTCGGGACAGCTTTTTTGAAAAATTTTTCGAGGTGGGAAAATGTCAAGCAGGGCGCGGGTCACGCCTCCCCGGGGACGTATATCTCGAAGCGGAGGACGTACCGCTCGCCGGAGCCGTCCGCGTTCTCGCAGAACTCGAGCGTGAGGCGGTAACGCGTGTCCGGTGCGGCGGCAAACTCCGCTATGCCGCAGAAGATGTCATCCGCCGCCTTCCATGTCGCGGGGTCGGTTACTCGGTATGCCACGGGCGAGACGTAGGGGTTCGACTGCGTCATGTCTACAAGGTATTTCACGGCGGAGGATGCGTCCACCCACGTTTCGCCGGAGAGGCGTTCGAGGCGGACGTTCTGAAGGTCCTGATACGGGAGTGAGCCGACGTTCGAGCGGCAGATCGCCGCCGCGCGGATGTGTCCCGCGCTCTCCGCGTCCGTGCCGGAGTAGGGAGTGAGGTCGACGGACACGAGGTCGAAGTCTCGCTCGGACGCCTCCGGGATGACGACCGTGCCGCTCGCGGCGCACTCCTCGCCGCTGTAATCGCCGAAGCGGAGCGTGAGGCGGTAGCGTCCGGGCTCGGAGACGGGGAAGCGCACGTGGACGGTGTGCTCGCCCGCGCCGAAGCCCGCCGGCGTTCCGTCGGTGTATTCCACGCCGCAGACGGTCTCGCTGCCGCCGTCCGCGAGCAGACGGACGATCTCGCCCGAGGCGTAAGGGTCGGGCGAGACCGAGCGGAAGAAAACGGCGGGGAAAAACTCGTGCCCCTCCGCGACGGAGAAGGTAAGGGCGAGCGTCAGTCCGTCCGAGCCGTCCTCCGCGAGACCGTCCTCCGGCGTCCAGAGCTTGACGTCCTTGGTATAATATTGGTAGACGTACCGCGCGGAGTCAACAAAGTACCGCCCGAGCGACAACGCGCCGTTGCTCTCGGGCTCGCCGAAGGGCTCGCCCTCGGAGCGGAGCGGGTATGCGTCCCCACTCACGAGGCCGAAGCGCTCGTTCGGCTCGCCCGCGCCGTCCCTGCCCGAGATGAGCGAGAACAGCGCGAAGGATATGCCGAAAAAGACGAGTATGGCGATTATCGGTATTACGGAACGGCGAAGCTTAGTCTCCATTTTTTTGCCTTTCCCGCGCGTCCCGCGCGGCGCGATGTACCGTGGAGCGCCGCCGGACGGCGGCGCATGAGTCTCTTTACCCTGATTTTATCACAGTTTCGGCGGCAACTCAAGCGCACATGACGGCGGATATGAAATTTATAAAAGATTTCCCGAGTTTTCTCTTGACAAAGCCGCACGGGGAGGTTATAATAGTCGAGCAAAAGGAAGCGGGTCGCCTGCCGGCCTCACCTTGCCGCCTATGGCAGCGGGTCAATAGCGTTACGGAGGGGAGATATGCCCCTCTGCGCTTGCGGCAGACGGTTCGTGCGTCTGCTTTTTTGTTGCTAAAAGAGAGACGCGCCGCGACCGGATGCGGCGGACGCTGTACAGCAGCGGCGTTCGATCGGCTTTCACGGATAAGTTTTTGGAGGTGTTATCATCAGCAAGCTCGCTCATCAGATCAATGAAGAGATCCGCGACAAGGAAGTCCGCCTGATAGGGCCGGACGGGGAACAGCTCGGCGTGATGCCGTCTTCGAAGGCGCTCGACATAGCCATGCAGCACGAGCTCGACCTTGTGAAGATCGCGCCCAAGGCGGAGCCGCCCGTCTGCCGCGTTATGGACTACGGCAAGTTCCGCTTCGAGCAGTCGAAGAAGGAGAAGGAGTCGCGGCGCAACCAGCGCGTGGTCGAGACAAAGGAGATCCGCCTCAGCCCGAACATCGACGTTCACGACATCGAGTTCAAGGCCAAGAGCGCGAGAAAGTTCCTTGCCGACGGCAACAAGCTGAAAATTTCGGTCCGCTTCCGTGGGCGCGCGATAGCGCACTCGTCTTTGGGCGAGCAGCAGCTCGAGAAGTTTGCCGAGGGACTGAGCGACATCGCAAATGTTGAGAAACCGCCGAAGCTCGAGGGCAGGAGCATGGCAATGTTCCTCGCGCCGAAGCCGCAGAAGCCGGAACCCAAGAAGCAGAAGCCCCAGGCTCCCGCGCCCGAGGCTGAGCCGGAAAACACTACGAAGGAAGAAGGTAACGAAAATGCCTAAGATCAAGACCCACAGCGGCGCAAAGAAGCGCTTCTCGCTGACAGCGAAGGGCAAGGTCAAGCGCAACCCGGCCCTCCACAACCACATTCTTACCAAGAAGACCACGAAGCTTAAGCGTTCTTTCCGCAAGCAGAAGTACGCCGCAGCGTCGAACGAGGCGCAGGTCAAGCGTCTCATCCCGTACGCCTAAAAAATCACCCCAAAGGGGAGCTTACAGAAAGGACGATTGAAATATGGCAAGAGTTAAGGGCGCGATGATGACGCGCAAGCGCAGGAATAAGATCCTCAAGCTGGCCAAGGGCTACTTCGGCGCCAAGTCGAAGCACTTTAAGATGGCAAACGAAGCCGTCATGAAGAGCGGCCAGTACGCATATATCGGCAGACGTCTCCGCAAGCGCGACTTCCGCCGCCTGTGGATAACCCGCATCAACGCCGCGGCGAAGATGTGCGGCACCAACTACTCCACGCTGATGCACGGCCTCAAGGTCGCGGGCATCAACATGAACCGCAAGGTCCTCTCCGAGCTCGCCGTGAGCGATATGGACGCGTTCAAGGCGCTCGTCGAGACCGCAAAGGCGGCAAAGTAAAAAATCGCGAAGATCACGGGAGCGGGCATCAGCCCGCTCCTTTGGCAATTTACTGCAGGTTAGCGTGACATTATGAAACGGCGAATCATTATAAAAAGGAGCGGGCATGAAATTCAAGTATATTCTTTTTGACGCGGACAACACTCTCTTTGACTTCAACGCGGCGGAGCGGGAGGCGTTCATGCGGACGGCGGAGGAGTTCGGCGTTCCGCCGACGGACGCGAACCTCGCGCTCTACAGCGGAATAAACGACGCGCTCTGGAAGCAGATAGAGCGCGGGGAGGTGACGAGCGCGGAAATGCAGAGTCTCCGCTTCACGCGCCTGCTCGAAGCGCTCGGTATTCCGGGCGACGGCCTCGCGATGAACGCGGCATACGTTCGGAACCTCTCGAACTGCGGAATGACGCTCCCCGGCGCGCGCGAGGCTGCGGAGCGCGCGAAGAAGTCGCACACCGTCGCGGTGATAACGAACGGCATCCCGCAGGTCCAGCGCTCGCGGTACGCAAAAAGCGGGCTGGACGCCGTCTTCGGGGAGAATATCTTCATCTCGGGCGAGCTCGGCGCGTCCAAGCCGAGCGTCGAATACTTCGACGAGGTCTGCCGCCGCCTAGGGATAGAGGACAGGCGAGAGGCGCTCGTCGTGGGCGACTCGCTCACGAGCGACATCCTCGGCGGCGTCCGCGCGGGCATCCCGACCTGCTGGGTGAGCTTCGGGCGTCCGCTCCCGGACGACCCGCCCGCCGTCCCGGACTACATAATCGACGACGTGCGAGAGCTCGACGCTATGCAATTCCCAAACGGTCAGTAGACCGTTTGGGAGCCCTTTCGATTGAAATGCTCGGGGCAAATGAATTGCCCCTGCGCGAAGTTGGCGGCTCTGCCGCCAACTTCAACCGCGCGAACCGCGAGGGCTCGCGCCAATTCTGCATCCGACATTTTGCAGCCCTCGCTAGCAATATTCGCTCCGCGAATATTGCCCGCCATTGAGCTAATTAAAAGGCGGAGACGGCTTTGCCGTCTTCGACGCGCACTCCGTGCAGTACAGGGTCGGGACGTCGGCGCGGAGCGCCGAGGTCTGATGCGCCCGGTAGGCGGTCGGATGCGGTATAAGTTCGAGGGCGCATTGTACACGCCGCCGCCGAAAATGGATTTGATTTATTCGCCGCCGCTGAGGCGGCGAAACTCTGCGAGGCTTTTATAAACCTGCGCCCCGCGCCCGATATTCGGGCGCGGGGCGGTTTCTGTATATTCGGGATATTCAGGCGCGGACGCGCGGAGAAAATCACTTCGCTGCTTCCCTAATGCCGTCGCCGCGCGCGAGGCGCGCCGCCTCGTAGTCTGCGGAGAGGACGAGGTAGGGCTTTGTCGGGCGCGTGGGGTTCGGGTCGGCGGGTGAGAGTCGGCACTCAAGCACCACCCACGCCTCCGGAGTGCCGCCCCTCAGACGGAAGTGTTCGTCCCGGCGGAGAAATTCGTAGCCGATGCTCTCAAAGAACGCGACGGCACCTGCGTTCGACTCGGGCAGGCGGACGCGGAGCGCGCGGCGGTTGCCGAGCTCCGCGAGGTCGCGGATGAGCCCCGCGACGGCGCTTCCGACGCCGCGCCGGCGCATCGAGCGGAGGACGTAGACCTCGACGTCGAGCAGGTACGGGTCGTCCGGCGCGTCGAGACACTCGTGCGCGACGGCGAAGCCCGCGCACCGTCCGTCGACGTCCGCGAGCGTCCAGCCGCGCGAGTAGGTGTAGCGGTCGACGCGGCGGACAAACTCCGCAAGCTCCGGCACTTCGCGCTCGTGCGGGGAAAGCCCGTCCTCTATCGCCTCGGCGTATATCTTCAGCATCGCGGGCGCGTCCCACTCGTTCACCCTGCGGACGCATACGTTCATTTGTCATCCCTCCCGGGGAGCTTCAATTCAAAGATGTAGTCGTCCATCACGAAGCCGCCGCCGATGTCGGTGACGACGCTGTCGATGACCTCAAATCCGCGCGCCCTGTATACGGCAAGCGATCCGTCGTTATGCTTGTTGCAGGTGAGGTATATCGAGCGGAGCCCTTCGGAGCGGCGGATGAGGTCGTCGAGCATCAGACCGGCGTAGCCGCGCCCGCGGTACCTCCGCGCGACGTAGAGCTTCGAGAGGAACATCCGCTCCTCCTCGCGGTGCGTACCGATGTACCCGGCGTCCTCGCCGTCGACGGTGAGAAGACGGTACTCGTAGCCGGACGCTATCTGTTCGGTGATGGCGTGAACGCTCTGAAATTTGTCAAGCATATACGCGACCTGCGCCCTGCCTATGAGCGGCGTGAAGTGCTCGCGCCATATCTGCTCCGCGAGCCGCGCGACGCGCTCTATCTCTTCCGGCGACGTCACCGGCAGGAGGTCCGTCTTCGGCTCGCGGCGAATCTCCGGCGGGAGCGCGCGGAGGTAGTTTATCGGCGTGCCCATCGAGCTGAAGCGCTCCTCGTACTCGGTCATGACGC
>CANPWY010000105.1 GCA_947585215.1 uncultured Clostridia bacterium | reverse complement strand
GCAGGCGGGGTGGACATCCTCGTCACCCACGCTCCGGCGCTCGGCCTCGGGGATCTGGACGACCCGTATCACCGGGGATTCGGCTGCTTCCGCGAGTTTATAGATACCGAAAAGCCTAGGTATCACTTTTACGGACACGTACACCTCCGCTACGGGGCGTGCGGCAAGCCGATAGAGTACGGAGAGACGACGCTGCTGAACGCCTGCGGTTACAAGCTGCTCGACATAGACATCGGGGAGCGCCCTCCGCGCCGCCGGCCGCTCCGCATGCCGACTCAGCGGCTTGCGCCCCCGCCGGGGCTGCTCGTGCCGCACCCCTCGAGAAAAAGCGAACGCTGATGAAGAACATCCGAACCGCCGCGCGAAAGCGCGGCGGTTCTTTCTGTCGAAAAATACCTGTTGCAGTCGACAGACAATTAGTTTATACTGTTGGAAGACTGTCCATGCACGAAAGGAGAGCAAAATGAACGGAATAAAGCGCATAGCGGCGCTTATGCTTGCCGCTGTTCTTGCGGCGGCGTCGCTTCCGGGTACTGCCGGCGCTTCGGAAATAACAGCCGACCCGGCTCTCGGTGTGGAGCTCGAACCGGACACGCCGGAGGCACAGTTCGGCGCCACGGCGGACGGACGTGCCGTCATCGGCGCCCGGCTCGTTGACAACGTGACCTGTCTTCCGCTTCGGAGCGTGTGCGAGGACGCGGGGTATTCGGTGAGTTGGGACGCGGCGGCTAACGCCGCCTCCGTGAGCGGAGAGGGGCTTCAGATGACCGTCACGCCCGGCGCGGCATATCTCGTCGCCAACGGCAGATACATATATCTGGACAAAACCGCACAGGTTTTCGACGGAACGCTCTACGTTCCCGCGCGTCCGCTCGCGAAGGCGCTCGGCTGGAATGTGGAGTGGGACGGGAGCACGAAGACGGCGGTCTTCACCTCGACCGGCGGGACGATAACGGACGGCGACAAGTTCTACGACGAGGACGAGGTGCTGTGGCTCGCGCGGATAATCACGGCCGAGGCGGGCGGCGAGCCGTTTCTCGGCCAGATAGCGGTCGGCGCGGTGGTGCTGAACCGTGTGAGAAGTCCGCGCTACCCGAACACGATATACGGCGTCATATTCGACCGCGTCGGCGGCGTACAGTTCGAGCCGACGCTGAACGGACGGATATGGTGTACGCCCGGCGCGAATGCCGTCATCGCGGCGAAGCTCGCTCTCGAGGGAACGAACCCCGTCGGCGGCAGTCTCTTCTTCCTCAACCCGTCGATAGCAAGGTCCTCCTGGATACAGCGGAACCGCACGTTTTTTATCAGAATAGGCCACCACGAGTTTTATCTGTAACCCAACAGCCTCCGCCCGAATAGAATGTCACGAGTGCAGAGCGGAGGTGACAAAAGACAATGGCGTTATCCGATATTGAGCTGTTTGCACGGCTCATACAGTGCGAAGCGGGAGGCGAAGGCTACAGCGGGATGCAGGCTGTGGCGGGTGTCGTGATGAACCGCGTGAACGTGGGCTACGGCGAGTACGCGCGGGTCTCGAACGGCGGGAGCATCAGGAACATCATCTTCCAGGAGGGACAGTTCGACTGTACACGGGAGGTGATACGCGGCCGCTACAATCCTCAGAACATCTACAATATGACCCCCGACCAGATCCATTACGACATAGCGGAGTGGGCGATAGCCGGCAACCGGCTCGCGGGTATGGGCTGGGCGCTGTGGTTTTATAACCCGTACAGCTCGACCTGCCGGGGATTCTTCCCCTCGCAGGTTGGCGCGTTCGCCTTCCGGGTGGGAAACCACTGCTTCTACAACCCCACCGACGCGTATGCAGACACCTGATTTTTGAGGAGGCCGTATTGAAATGAATTCCGGTAATTATCCCAATTTCAGCTACCGCATGCCGCAGCAGGGCGGCGATACGCAGAACGGTCAGATGATGATGCCGCAGCAGAGCCAGTCCCCGGCGCAGTCGGGCGACCCGAACCGCGCCGCGCGCGACTATGTTCTCGCGCTGGTGCTTCGGCTGAACCCCGCGTTCGAGATCCCGCCGCGCGAGGACTTCAGCTCGGAGGAGCTTCAGGGCACCTTCCAGCAGCTCCTCTCGGACAATCTCGGCGCGTACATGATAGGCGAGTTCCTGCTCGGCACAAGCGGTATGACCACGCGCGAGGGATTTCTTGTGGGCGTGGGGCGCTCGTTCATACTCCTGTACGACTTCGGGACGCGGGTGTTTACGATGTGCGACGCGTTCTCGCTGAAGTTCGCGAGCTTTCCTTACCTCGACGCGGAGACGATACGGAACTACATACCGCGCCGATATCTCTACGATCTCGAGAACGGTTGAGCTTTGCGAAAGTACGCGGGCGCAGAAAGCGCCCGCGTTTTCCTTTCTTGACAACCTCCCGCGATTTGTGTATACTGAAATCGGAACGATAATCATTACTGTTTTCGGAGGCACGCATGAAGAAGTATTCCCACCAGCGCGAGGCTGTGCGCGAGGCGCTCATGAGCGTGAAGAGCCACCCCACCGCAAGCGAGATATACGACATGGTGCGCGAGAAGATACCGAACATCAGCCTCGGAACGGTGTACCGCAACCTGTCCGTCCTTGCGGACGAGGGGGAGATACTCCGCATATCCACGGGGGAGGGCACCGAGCGCTTCGACGCGACTACCGGCGCGCACAGCCACCTCGTCTGTTCCCGCTGCGGACGTGTGAGCGACGTCGACCTCCCTACGGGCGAGCTCGAGCGGGCGGCGGAGCGAGCCTCCGGCGCAAGGATAGAGCGCCACAGCCTCATATTTTACGGCGTGTGCGCGGAGTGTGTAAAGAAGGGCGCGTCGTGAAGAAGGAGCGGACGGGCGAGGTATTCGCCAAAATTTACGAAATAGTGAAGCGCATCCCGCGCGGCAGGGTGACGACCTACGGACAGGTCGCACTGCTCGCGGGGAACCCGCGTCTCTCGCGCGCGGTCGGGTACGCCCTGCACGTCAACCCCGAGCCGGGAGAGATCCCCTGCCACCGCGTCGTCAACCGCTTCGGCGAGGTCAGCCGGGCGTTCGCGTTCGGCGGGGAGAATATGCAGATAGAGCTCCTCGAGCGCGAAGGGGTAGAGTTCGTCGCGGGCAGGGTCCCGCTCGACCGCTACATGTGGTACGGAGAGGAGTAGGCTTTCACGAAAGATCGCGCCGCGTCAGCGCATTCTCAGCAAGACGTTTATACACGGAAGCGCCGCCCCGACGGGGCGGCGCTTTTGCGTTGTTTCGGGAACGCTTAGTGCATGCAGTCGTGGTAGTTGATGGTGTTGTAGCCGTTGCCCGCGGCGGTGTTGTAGCCGTAGCCGTTCCCATTCCCGCAGCCACAGTCGGGCTTCAGACTCTCGGCGACCTCGGCGGCGCAGCGGGCGGCCTCGGCGGCGCGCTCTGCGGCGGCGTTAGCCTCCTGCGCGTAGCAGCCGGCGCGGTTAGCGATCTCCGCAGCGCGGTTTGCCATCTCGCAGGCGCACTTGGCGGCCTTCTCGGCCATGCACTGGGCCTCGGCGGCGGCGCGGGCGTAGGCACGCGCGCGCTCATAGGCGGTGGGGCCGCAGTTCTTGTAACAGTTTCCCATATCTTCTCCCCTCACGTCCGCAGGTGCGGACGCGCCGTCTCTTGCGGCGGACGGCCTGCCGGTGTTCGGGTCATCCCCGTACACATCTTATTCCGATGCGGGGAGGACGGTGACTTCAAAATGTTACCGCTTTGTTTCTTGCAATCCGCCGTGCGGTGTGGTAGAATAAAATCAAACAAAGTTCAACAATTTTTTCAAGAGAACAGGAGGCTCGCCATGAAAAGAAATTATCTGCGCATCATTGCCGCCCTGCTTGCGGCGCTCATGCTCACGCTTCCGCTTGCCTCCTGCGGCGGAGACGACGACAAGGTCGATACCTCGCCGAGTCCGGAGACGTCGACCGCGCCCTCCGAGACACCGACCCCGACGCCCACGCCGGAGTATGTCACCGAGTACATCGGCACCGTCCACAACGTGTCGACTTTCCTCAACGTCCGCTCAGGCCCCGGCACAAGCTACGACAAGATAGGCGAGGCGCACGCGGGTGAAAAGTACACCGTCCTCGAGCAGAATGTCGACGGCAGCGAGTGGCACAAGATAAGCTTCAGCGGGGTCGAGGGATACGTCCACGGCGACTATCTCACCATCGAGGCGATACAGGTAGAAGTAACTGAATAAGTTCCCGACAGTGAAACGGAGCGTCGGAGCTCCGCGATGACTTGCGGCATGGGACAGGGCGGACGACACGTCCGCCCTGTTTTTCGTTCTCCTGCCGGGACACGTCGGGATATAAATATGCGGCAAAATTGCCAATGTAACTGTGACGGATATAAGGGAGATACAAGGTGGCAACTTGGGTAACACATTTAATGATCGCGGATGGCGTTCTTAAACGCATTCCGAGCTTGGATAGGCGCGGCTTCTGCGTCGGTAATATTGCTCCGGACTGCAACGTAGAAAATGAAGATTGGACAGCCTTTGTGCCGCCCAGAGAAGTGACGCATTGGATGCAGAGTGAGCGCAAGAAAGCGTCCGACTGCGATACCTTCTGCGCCGAGTGCATCTTGAAGCGCAAAGACGCTGTCAAATCTGCGGAAGAGTATGCTTTTCTGCTCGGCTACTACTGCCATTTGATCACCGATGCGGCGTTTCAAGCCGTGATTCGGGACGAAGACCGCGTAAGAGCGGCTTGGGTGCGCATGAAAGCGGATGAAGGATTGAGCGCCGCCGTCGCCGACATGGCCGAAACGTGGGATTCGGTAAAAAGTCTCATTCCCAAGAAGGATCGGATGCGTGAGATCTACGCGATGGAAGCTGAGTATCTGAACGATCATCCGAACTCCGGCTATCTCACGGAGATTCTTCCGTTGAAATCTTTTCCCGACTATATTGATTATCTCCCTCAAGGGTGCATCGTTAGAAAGATCGGTGTGATGGGTTATCTGCCCGAACCCGACAAGACAATAAATAAGTTTATTGCCGTGTCGAAAGACGAATACGCAAGCTTCGTAGAAGATACGATACAGCTCGCGGTTCAACAGTTGACCGAGAAGGATTTGATGTGAAAATACGGCGATTTATCGGTATTGTGATAACCGTCTGCTTCATGAAGAACCAAAACATCCGGGCGCTAGAGAAGCGCGATATGGAGATTGACAAAGGTTGACGAAGATGCTATAATCAATCCCGACTGAAACGATCGGCGGCGAAACAAAGACGCGCTGCCGACTTCGGAGAACGAAAGGAGGGGCGAGTGATGCTTTTCACATGGTACATTCCGATGCTGAGCAGCTGGAAGAACGCGTTTAATGCGGCGGCCGGTGGGATCACTGCGCCCTTTTTCAGCCTGTAACGCATAGAAACGGCCTGTTGGCGCGGTGATTCCGGGAGCTTTTCCGCTTTGAGGCGGGAAAGCTCCTTTCGCTTGCAAAAAAACGAATGGGAGTTTACCGCAATGAAAAACAGACTTAAGAACAACACGAAGCTTTTCTACATATTCAGATTTTTTGCACGATTTGCGATGGCTGAGGGCGTGTGGGTGCTCTATATGCTCTCAAAGGGGCTCTCGCTGTGGCAGGTAGGAATGCTCGAGGGCGTCTACCACGCGGCGGCGCTTCTGACGGAGGTGCCGTCCGGCGCGATAGCGGATCTGCTCGGGCGGAAGAAGGTGCTCGTCGTGAGCCGCCTGCTCGCGTTCGCGAGCTCGATACCGATGATAATGTCGGACAACTTCTTTGTCCTCGCGTTCGGATTTGCGCTCACCGGCTTCAGCGGAAGCCTCATCTCGGGCACAGAGGACGCGCTCATCTACGACACCTACCTCGCACTCGGCGAGGAGCGGCGCTTCCTCGGCGCGATGAGCCGCCTCGGCTTCGTGGCGGAGGTGTCGGGCGGAATAGCGGTGCTCGCGGGCGGTATGATCGCGAAGCGCTCCTACCCGCTCTGCTACCTCGTTGAGATGGGGATAACGGTGTTGTCCGTCGCGATATGCTTCCTCCTCTGCGAGCCGGAGACGGAGAAACGGCGGGAGAAGCGCCCGACGCTCCGCGAGCACTTCCGCGCGAGCACGGACGTCATACGCGGCGACCGTGACGTGCGCCGGCTGATAATACACTACTCGCTTCTCGAGACGTTCTACGTCAGCGTGTACTTTTACAGCCAGGAGCTCTACCGTTCGCTCGGCTTTGACGAGGCGGGCATAAGCATAATACTTCTCGGCGCGGGCGCGGCGGCGAGCGTGGGCGCGCTGCTCTGCGA
>CANPWY010000104.1 GCA_947585215.1 uncultured Clostridia bacterium | reverse complement strand
TCTATCTCCTCGCGGCTGTTCGCGAAGATTATCGTCTTCTTGTCGAGGGTATTGCGGAACAGGTACTCGAAGTGCTCACGGTCGCCGAGACCCATCCCCGCGGCGGAATTTCCCGGAAGGACGGTGTTCTCCACGTCGCGCGAGTCGGCGTAGTTGACAAACCGCTCGACGTGCAGGCCGATGCGCTTCGTTCCCTCGTCGGTGAGGGGCGAGACGCACCCGCGTCCCGTGCCGGTGTTCAGCCAGTCCTCCGCAAGCGAGACGTCCCCGAGCGTCGCGGAGAGGCCTATCCGCCTCGGGTTTATCCCGACGAGGCGGTTCAGCCGCTCGAGCACGCAGAGGAGCTGTATTCCCCGCACGTCCCGCATGAACTGGTGCACCTCGTCGATTATGACGTAGCGGAGGTCGGAAAACATCTTGAGGCACGCGCCGCGCTTGTTTGTCACAAGGCTCTCGAGCGACTCCGGCGTTATCTGAAGTATGCCCTCCGGCTCCTTTATGAGCTTGTTTTTTGCCGTTACCGACGCGTCCCCGTGCCACTTCGTCACCTTTATGTGCGACGCGAGAAGCAGCTGCTCGAGCCGCTTGAACTGGTCGTTTATCAGCGCCTTGAGCGGCGAGATGTAGAGCACGCCCACCGACCTCGGCGGGTCGTTGTATATCTCGGTGAGCACGGGAAGGAACGCCGCCTCGGTCTTGCCGGAGGCGGTGCCTGACGAGAGCAGGAGGTTCGAGTCGCTGTCGAATATGACCTCGCACGCCGCGACCTGGTTTGCCCGCAGCTCCTCCCACTTGTTCTCGTATATGAAGTCCTGTATAAACGGCGCAAGCCTCGAAAAAGCGTCCATATTCGTTCCCCTGTCTCTGCAAGATGTTATATCTCAAAGTCCACGAAGTCGCTGTGGACCTCCTCCTCCGAAAGACCGCCCTTCGCAAGCTCGAAGCTGTTCGAGCCGAGCACCTCCTGAACGCTCCTCTCGGGGTTCTGGTATAAGATGTTTATGAGTTCGATGAAGTCGCGGATCATCTCGCGGGGCGTGATGTGCGTCTCCGCGCCGACGCGGTTGTACTCCACAGTGAGGAAGTACAGCAAGTCCTCGTGGCCGAGGCGCGGCGTGTAGCCGTAGAGGTCGGCGTGTATGTCCCTCAGCTTCTCGATGAGGATATACATTTCCTCCTGCGAGAGCATCTGAAGCCGGATTATCGGCGCCGTGAGGTCGTGCAGCTCGTCCGTAGCAAAGTGTCCCTCCGCAAGGCGCGAGCGGAGCGCCTCATAGCTGAACACTCCCCTGTACCTGTCCTCAATGCACTGCGGCGTTCCGCCCATAAGGAAGCCGATGTGCTCCGCCTTGCCCTGGAGGACGTCGTTATACATCGTGAGTATCTTTTCGTAGTTGTTCGCGCGGGTTATCGAGTTCGGTATCTTGAAGATGTTCACAAGTTCGTCGATTATCACGAGCAGTCCCTTGTACCCCGCGCCGGTGAGGAACGCCGCGAACAGCTTGAGAAAGTCGTACCACGTCTCGTCCGAGACGATGAAGTTTATCCCGAGGTCGTCCTTTGCCTCTCTCCGCGTGGGATACTCCCCGCGGAACCAGCGGAGGACGTTCGACTTGAGCGCGGCGTCGTCCTCGCGGTATGCCTGCCAGTATAGCGCCACCGCCTTCGCAAAGTCGAAGCCGCCCACCATTCCCTCGAGCGACCCCGCGACGGCGTATATCCTCTGCTCTACCTCGCGCTCGAACTCCGCGCCCTCCGTGCCGGTCTCGACACGCACCGCCGTCTGTATGCCGCTTATCCAGCGCTCGAGAATGAGCGGCAGAGCGCCGCCGTCCGGCTTTGCCTTGGTGGAGAGATTGCGGATAAGCTCCCTGTATGTGGCAAGCCCCTGGCCCTTCGTGCCGGCAAAGCGGCGCTCGGGGGACAGGTCGGCGTCCACGACGGCAAAGCCTCTCGCCGTCGCGTGATTGCGTATCGTCTGGAGCAGGAAGCTCTTTCCGCTGCCGTACTTGCCGACTATGAAGCGAAACGACGCCCCTCCCTGCTCTATCATGTCGATATCGCGAAGAATGGCGGCTATCTCCTGCTTTCTGCCGACCGTGATGTACTCAAGCCCCACGCGCGGCACGACGCCGCTCTTCAGCGCGTTAATGAGTATGCCCGCTATCCTTGCCGGCACCTTGTTTGCCATACTTCTCTGTCATCTCCCTCAGCCGTTCGGCGTAGTCCTCATAAATCATAAGTCCGTCGTCGAGGACACTGTCCCCGACGGCGTCCGCCGCCTTCTCGTTTATCCCTTCCGCGAGCACCTCCGGCATGACGCCGTTTTCGCGCGCGAAGCTCTCCATGTCCCCGCCATGAAGGACGTGCCGAATCGCCGCGAGCTCAAGCGGCGTGAGCGCCGCTCCGAGCGTGTCCCACTCGTCTGTCGGCTCGTCCGCGCCGAAGGACGGCGCTTCGGCGGGTTCGGGCTTTCCGTCTGCCCTCCGCATCTCCGGCGCGGGCTCTGCCATATTCTCAAATCCGAAGGTCGGCGCAGGTTCCGCGGCAATATCGAATCTGTCGTCCTGCGCGCCGTTCGCGAAACTCTCGGACTTTGCGCCCGGCGCGCGCTCCGCGCCGTCAAAGTACGGTTCGTCATCCGTCATGCGCTCTGCACTGTCGCGGTGCGGTTCTTCGTCCGCCATGCACTCCGCGCCGCTTCCCGGCAGGACGTCTGTCTGGGCGGCACTTCCGCCGCGCCGTTCCGTCGGGATGGCCGTCCCGACGGGCGCGTCCTCCTCCACAAGCAGCGCCTCCTGCGTCTCGAGCGCGTCGCGGCGGATGCGCGCGAGCGCGTCGCTCGACACCGTCACGACGGTCTTTGTCGCCTCGCGGTAGAACTCCTCCGCCGCGCGGACTATCGTCTCCTCGAGCGGCAGGCCCGCTTCCGCGAGGCTCTGCCGCGTCTCCCCGTCGAGCATGGCGGGGCTCGCCGTGAGCCTGTGGCGGTACTTCGTGAGCCGCCGAAGCTCCGCCTCCATGCGTTTCAGAACGAAGCCCGCGAGCCGCTTGCCGCTGCTCGACGTCAGCGCCGTGCTGTATGTCCAGACGCTGTTCCGCGAGACGTACACCTCGTTCGGCAGGAGCACCGCCGTCCTGTCCCGCTGACGGCGGGCGTCGCGGAAGACCGCGCCCCTGAACGGAGTCCACGCGAGCGGGTGCTTGGTGTGGGCAAAGAGAAGGTCATCAAAGGCAAGTCCTGCCTCCGAACACCTCTCCCGCAGGCGTTCCGCCGTGAAGTCCGCACAGCGCTCGACGAGCTCGCGGTTTTCCGCGTAGAACGCCGAGGCGCGGATGTCGTAGCCCGAAAGCTCCGCGAGCAGTCCGAAGCCGTCCTTCGGATCGGTGAGCATCGAATAGTAACCGGAAAGAGCGTGCTCCGCCGCGAAGTCGTGGAAGCTGCCCTCAAGGTCGTAGTAGATGTGGTAGTCCTTTATCCAGCCGGGGACGTATTTGTCGAGCGTGAGGTCGTACTCCCGGAACCTTCTCCAGAAGTCGATGAGCTTCTCTATTCCGTCCTCCGGGCTTTCCGTGCCGATGTTGTTTATCAGCTCGTAGATATAGATGAATGCGTAGGAGAGCGACGTCGCGCGGACATCTCCCGCGCGCACGCGCGTCCGCCATGTGAAGTAGGTGCGGAACTGCTCGTAGGAGAGCATCCTGTAATCCGGGTAGTACGCGGAAAACGGCGCCTCCCCCTCGTAGTCGTCCTCGAAGTCCGCCATGAACCTCGCCTGCTCGGTAAAGATGACGGCGTTCTCCCGCCGTGCTCCCCAGCTTGGGAACCTGCCGCCGTCATAGCTCTGCGTCTCGTACCGCCGCGCGATGCCGCGCATCTCCATGAATCGCTCGCGCCTGGCGTCCCGCTCGGGCGGCACTATCCTCTGCGCCCGCGCGACAAACTTCCCCACGCCCTCGATGGGGCTTGCGGAGTAGTCTATCTCGTAGAAAATCCCGTCCGGGAAGGAGCTGTCGGAGCCGCCGTCGCGGCGCGGAGCGCCGCCCGCGTTCGGTCTCTCCCCGGCGCGGGCGGGTATCCTGAACGGCTCATATTTCTTTTCCGAGTTGTCCCCGCTCATATCCGCCTCCGCGCACGCCTTTCCTTTTCCTCAAGCTCACAAAAGAAACAAATGTACTGTCATATTATAGCACGCCGCGCGGGTGATTGCAACCGCATTTGACGCGGACATAAAAAGCGGCGGCAAAAGTCTATCACTTCTGCCGCCGCCGTTTTCTTGCTGCTTATCTGTACGCCCTGAACATGAAGCGCTGGAGCTGCGCCTCCTTGCCGAAGGTGTTGCGGTATCGCTCATCGCCGTTGAGGATGCGTCCCCGCACCCACTTGCCGTTTTCGAAGCGCCCCTCCTCCTTGCGGAGCAGGTCGAGCTTCATGCCGGTGTGCTCCGGCGCTTCAAACTCTATGGCGCACCCGCACGCGAGTATGAGGAGCTCGTAATCGCCGAGCTCTATGACGAGTCCGCCCGCGGCGTGCTTCGCCCCTCCGAAGGGACCGCCGTAGCTTATGCGGAGGCGGATATTCTCAAGGTCGATTATCTCGCTCGCGTTTCCGTTGTCGAGGAAGCCGTGAATCTTACCCTCGCGGTGAGCCTTCTCTATCACGTCCTCCATCCCGCCGACCGCTCCGTACACTCCGCCGAGCAGGCGCGCGCCGTCCGCGGCGACGCCCATCGCCTCCGGGGAGATGTTGAGCTGTGCGAGCACCTGCGGGTCAAGCTCCTCGGCGCGCCCCGCGACGTCCTCTATCCCGAACGGCGCAAAGCACATTGCGTTGTGCTCGCCCACGGCGTAGAGGAAGTTTGCAACGGCGTCTACCGGGCCGCGAGCCTCCGGTATGAACAGCGGGTTGCCGTCCGAGGCGTACTCGTCGCACACGTCGCGGAAGTTCGGAACGTATATGTCCGGCGCGTACAGGTCGACGTGCGGCGCGGCCGCGCGCCAGACCCGGTGCATCTTGAACTGAGGCCCGCCGGAGGGATATGTCCCGGGCACTCCGGGCGACTGCTCGAGCCACGCGTTGACGTACACCGGCAGCGGGTACTCCGCCTTGCCCGCGCTTACTATCGTCTCGACGGCTCGGGCGTAGTGCCACGCCATGAAGGTCTCGGCGGCGTCGGTGCCGAACGCCTCGCTCCACGTTCCGCGGACGCCGAAGGTCTCCGCGAGCGCCGCGGGTATCTCCTCCGTGAACGCCGCCTCCGCGTGCTTGCTGTAGTCCCGTGCCGCGCCGACGACGCCTATCTCGTTTTCCGCCTGTATCATCACGACCGTGCGCTCGTCGTCGGTGTCGCGCAGGTGCGCCATCAGCGCGGCAAAGGCCTTTGCGTCCGCCGCGACGGCGTCCCGGCAGAGCGGCGAGACCGTCGGGTCCCACAAGCCGCCCATGTAGCCGAGCGGACGGTCGCCCGCGTTGCGGACTATCCCGAAGCGCTCGGGGTCATTCTTTGCCCAGAGCGGGATATAAGTCGAGGCTCCGTTCTTCCAGAGCCCGAACCAGAGCAGGACGAGCTTCACGCCCTCGCGCCGCGCCTGCGCTATGAGGCCGTCCACGAGCTCGAAGTCAAACTTGCCCTCCTCCGGCTCGAGGCACTCCCAGTAGACCGGGGCGATGACGCCGTTGAGACCAAGCGGACGCAGCGCCGGCCAAACGCGCTCCTCCATGTAGCGGAGGTCGGACGCGCTCGAGTTGTGCAGCTCTCCGCCCCGGATGTGGAACGGCCGTCCGTCGACATACAGCGTCGCGAGCCTGCCTGTTCCTTCTATGTATGGTATATGCGCCATTCCGTATCTCTCCTTTTCGACGGCGGAGGCCGCCGCCCGTGATATTTTCACCCGCACGCGCGGGAGGTTTCACATATTATTTCGATATCGCCTGCCGCGCCGCGTCGACAAAGGCGCGGAAGAGCTTCCTGCTGTTTTCGTCGGTTTTGTACATGAGCTCCGGGTGCCACTGCACGCCGCAGAAGAATCTCTCTCCCGGCAGGTATATGCCCTCCACGAGTCCGTCCTCCGAGACCGCCGAGATCTCCAGCCCCGGCGCGACGTCTTTCACCGCCTGGTGGTGGCAGCTGTTGACGCCCGCCGTCTCCACACCGAGGATATCCCAAAGCGGTGTGCCGCGCTTTACCGTGACGGTGTGGATACTGCGGTCGAGCGGCGGCTCCATCGAGTGGACTGTCTCGGACGGATGCTGTGTGACGACGTCCTGAAAGAGCGTCCCGCCCATAAACACGTTTATCGTCTGTATGCCCCGGCATATCCCGAGGACCGGCTTTTCGGTTCCGAGTACGGCGCGGAAAAGCAGTCTCTCCGTGAGGTCGCGCTCGGGGGAGATCATCCCGCACTCGGGAAGCGTCTCCTCGCCGTATATCTCCGGCGCGAT
>CANPWY010000103.1 GCA_947585215.1 uncultured Clostridia bacterium | reverse complement strand
GCCGGCGCGAACAGGTGCAGGAGCGGATTTTATCCGCTCCTGCACCAATTCACCGCGAGGCCGCCGGACAGAGCGCAATTTTCCCGGCGGGGCTTGACTTTGTGTGGAGATTGTGGTAAAATACAGTTACTCTCAGGAGTAACAATTTTTGCAAAGGAGATATTTCTTATGGCGATCATCACACGTCAGATAAGCTCGTCGGCCGCGAGCTTCGATACCATACTGCACCGCATAGAGACGGGCATCCTCGAGGGAAGCATATCCGCGTCGATGGAGGGCTCGCAGGACTTCGCTTCCGGTTCCGCGCGGTGCGCGGTGCGCGTCTTCGAGCGGTACAGCTACATCGGCGGCAACCGCCTCAGCATGAGCGTGACGCTGTTTCAGGAGGGAAACGGCCCCACGCATCTCTGCGCCGTCACGAGCGGCGGCAGTCAGGCGGTGTTTTTCAAGATAAACCGCTTCGGCGAGGACGCGTTCATGGAAAAGCTCGAGGAGCTGCTTGCGGAGTTCGGAGCGTAGTGTGAAAAAAGCCTTGTCTGCGGGTAAAACAGGACAAAAATTCCGCCCAGCATTGACAGCTTTTCTGGCACAAGGTATAATTTATACGGCACACATAAAGAAAAACAGGGAGGCAGAAAAATATGCAGGCAAACCTTGAATGGCTGCGCGACGTCGGCGTGTACGAGGTCGGGCGGCTTCCCGCACACTCGGACCACATCGCGCAGGCGCCGGACGACAAGCCCGGATTTTCCTCGCTCCGCCAGAGTCTGAACGGCTCGTGGCGCTTCAGGTATTCCGAGACGCCGGAGGAGCGCCCCGCGGACTTCTACGAGGAGGACTACGACAGCTCCGACTGGGACAGCATCACCGTCCCGGGACACATCCAGATGCAGGGTTACGGCGTGCCGCAGTACGTCAACACCACCTACCCGTGGGACGGACACGAGAAGCTGTTCCCGCCGGAGGTTCCGGAGCACAACCCGGTAGGCAGCTACATACTCAAATTTACCCCCACGCGGCGCGGGATGCGCGCCCGCGTGAGCTTCCAGGGCGTGGACAACGCGTTCTTCGTATGGCTGAACGGCGAGCTCCTCGGCTACAGCGAGGACAGCTGCACCCCCGCCGAGTTTGACGTCACCGGGCTCCTCCGCGACGGGGAGAACACCCTCGCCGTCGAGGTGTACCGCTTCTCGACGGCAAGCTGGCTCGAGGATCAGGACTTCTTCCGGTTCAGCGGGATCTTCCGCGACGTGTACCTTGAGTTCCTGCCCGAGCTGCACGTCGAGGACATACACGTCATCACCGACGTGGACGACGGCTTCGAGAGCGCCGTCCTGCGCGCGAAGCTCCGCATGTCCGGCGCGTCGGAGGGCGGCAGGGTCTATGCCGCGCTCGCGGCCTCCTGCGGACGTCCCGCGGGAGAGGCGGAGGCGGAGATCGAGGACGGCGAATGCCTCATCGAGATACCGGTCGAGAACGTCGAGCTGTGGAGCGCGGAGGATCCGAACCTCTATATGCTGACCCTCATAGTGTCGGATGCGAACGGCGTCACCGAGAAGGTGCGCCAGCCGGTCGGCTTCCGCCGCTTCGAGATAGTTGACAAGATAATGACCCTCAACGGCAAGCGGATAGTCTTCAACGGCACGAACCGCCACGACTTTGACGCGACCTGTGGCCGCGCCGCGACCGACGAGCACCGCCGCCGCGACCTCGTCACGATGAAGCGGAACAACATCAACGCCGTGCGCACCTCGCACTATCCTAACGGCTCCGGCCTCTACCGAATGACCGATGAGCTCGGCCTCTACGTCATCGACGAGACGAACCTCGAGACCCACGGCACCTGGGGATACCCCGTCGGCACGCAGGAGGAGCGGGCGGCGAGCCTCGTGCCCGGCTCGAAGCTCGAGTGGCTTCCGGCCTGCCTTGACCGCGCGCGCTCGATGTTCGAGCGGGACAAGAACCATCCGTCGGTGCTCATCTGGAGCTGCGGCAACGAGAGCTTCGGCGGCGAGGTCATATATCAGATGAGCGAATACTTCCGCTCTGTGGACGCCACGCGCCTCGTCCACTACGAGGGAGTCGTCCACGACCCGGAGTGGCTCAAGACCACCGACATCTATTCGCAGATGTACGCCCATCCCGACACCGTCGTGAAGTACCTCGAGAGCGACCCGGAGCGGCCGTATATCCTCTGCGAGTACATGCACTCGATGGGCAACTCCACCGGCGGCATGAAGCACTACACCGAGCTTGCCGAGAAGTATCCGATGTATCAGGGCGGATTTATCTGGGACTTCATAGATCAGGCTGTCATCACCGAGAGCGAAAGCGGACGCGTCCGCCTCGGCTACGGCGGAGACAACGGCGAGCGGCCGCACGACGGGACCTTCTCCGGCAACGGCATAGTCTTTGCGGACGGCACCGAGACCCCGAAGCTCCAGGAGGTGAAGCACCTCTACTCGGGAGTGAAGATAACGCCGGACGAAAAGGGCGTCACGATAAAGAATAAGAACCTCTTCATCAATACTGACCGCTACGCCGCGAAGTGGACGCTGAAGCGGAACGGCGTCGAGGAGGCGTTCGGGTCGTTTGAGCAGAGCGTCGCGCCGGGCGGGGAGGAATACTACCTCCTGCCGATAACGGCGGAGGGCGAGGGAGAGTTCACCCTCGACGTGTCGCTCACGCTCCGCGCCGCTACCGCGTGGGCGGAGGCCGGCTACGAGATTGCCCACGGCGAGCACGTCTGGGGCAGCTACGTCCCGGAGGAGCGCCCCGGTGAGGCAAAGGCCGTGCTCGGGCGCGAGTGGATGGGCGTGGACGTCGGCGAGGCGCACGCCATGTTCTCGATAAACGGCGGCCTCGAGGGATTCCGCGCAAACGGCCACGAGTATTTGAAGGACAAGGTGCGCCCGACTTTCTGGCGCGCCATGCTCGACAACGACCTCGGCGCGAAGAATCAGATGACACAGGCGTTCTGGCAGACGGCCACGCAGAACGGCGGCATATTCACCTTCTTCGGGAGGGGAGACGCGCCAACGTTTGACGAAAAGAACGCGGCGGTGAGCTACGGCTACACGCTTGCGATGCCGCTTCGCGCCCTCAGCGCCAAGACGCCCGAGGAGAAGATGAAGATATTGATGGAGGAGCGGATAACCGCCCGCATCGAGTACCGCGCCGAGGGCGGCAAGCTCCACTGCGCGCTTATCTGGGACGGAAAGGAAGGACTCCCCGAGATACCGAACTTCGCCCTCCGCTTCAAGCTGCCGTGCACGCTCGACCGCGTGAGGTTCTACGGCATGGGTCCGGAGGAGAACTACATCGACCGCGCGGAGGGCGCGCGCCTCGGCAGGTACGAGTACGACGTGTGCGACAATCTCACTCCGTACCTGCACCCGCAGGAGTGCGGCAACCGCATCGGCGTCCGCTGGGCGGAGGTGACGGACGAGTCCGGCCACGGTCTGCGCTTCGAGATGGAGGACGTGCCGTTCGAGTTCGGCGCACTGCACTACTCGAGCGAACAGCTCGAGGCGGCGGACCACATCGACGAGCTGCCCGAACCGGAGTACACGTTCGTGACCGTCTCCGCGCGTCAGCAGGGAGTCGGCGGACAGGACAGCTGGATGAGCCGCCCGTTTGCGCCGTACCTCACCCCGTCGGACAAGCCGATGACGCTGAGGTTCACGGTAGAAGCGATATGATTTCGCTTGAAATTGCGCAGGCGCAATTTCAAGCGAAGCTGTCGGACAAGGCGTAGCCTTGCCGACAGTACGCGCTCCGCTACGCAATTCCCAAACGCTCCTTTGGAGCGTTTGGGAGCCCTTCCGATTAAAATGCTCGGCGGAAATGAATTCCGCCTGCGCGAAGTTAGCGGCTTCGCCGCTAACTTCAGCCGCGCGAACCGGCGCGGTTTCCGCCTTCGGCGGAAAAATCGACGCACGCTCCGCGAGAGGTATTTTTCCCGACGCGCATGTCGTCGGGAAAAATGATTAAACTTTATTCGCCGCCTGCGGCGCCCTGCGGTTCGTAAAATGTAGAGACGTCGGCGCAGAGCGCCGAGGTCTGATGCGCCCGGTAGGAAGTTGCAGTGCGTAACGAGTTGAGGGGCGCATTCTCTGCGAGGCTATAAAAAGACGGTCTCCGCCACCGGCGGAGACCGTCTTTTAATATCGTGATTTGGCGTGAGGCTATTTGGATCTTCTGCTTCTCTTGCGCTGAGAACTGTTCGGGTTGAACACTCCGGGTTTGGATGCGGTTGCGGGCTTCCACAGGAACCCGAGCCAGACGAGCACCGCCGCCATTCCCCAGAAGTAGGCGTTCATGTACGGTACCTCGAAGATGTTCTCGGTAAAGCAGTGGGTGAGAACTCCGACCATGCCCGCGAGGAGAGCGCAGGTGACGGCGCTCCACTTCGTCCCCTTCGTGCGGTAGACCGCGCGGAGGCCGGTGAAGATCGTTGCAATAAGCAGCACGACGTAACCCGCAAGCCCGATATAGCCCATCTCGATAAGCGTCTTGAGATAGTAGTTATCCATGTAGAAATATGCGATGTCGGGGTTTGTCTGATTCTGCATCGCGACCGCGCCGCCGAAGCGCCCGAGCCCGTAGCCGAGCATCTCGTTTGCGCTCTGAAGCAGACGCATACCGTCCCTCGCGCGGCCTTCGCGCCCGCCGAACTTTGTCGCGTAGGCAAAGTCCTCCGTAAACAGGAAGGTTATGCGGTTGACGACGTCCGGTATCATCACGGCAAAGCCGAGCGCGAGCGCGATAAGCGCAAACAGGCGCTTGTCGCGGAGCCATGCGAACGCCGCGACCATCACGGCAAAGCCCATCCATGCGCCGCGAGAGAAGGTGAGAAGGCACGCAAGGCCGACTGCTCCGACTGCGCACCACGCCGTCACCCGTCCCGCAGTCGTCTTTGCGCGGTAGGCATAGCTTGCCGCGAGCGGCGCCGTCATCACCATGAACGAGCCCATGATGTTCGGACTGCCGATTATCGAAAACACGCGGGTGCGGACGCCGGCCTCGGCTTGCGCCGTCCAGGTCTCGGGTATCTCGACGCCCACGATATATTGGAATATCCCGTGAAGCGCGGTGGCTACGCCTATCGCGGTCAGAATGAGCACGAAGGTGTCAACGTCTTCGTCCTCACGAATTATCCGCGTGAGCACGAAGAACCACAGCATGTACTGCACGACCGCGCGGTAGCCCGCGACGGCTATCGACATGCTCTCCGCCGTCAGCACCATGAGCAGCAGACCGAGTCCGCAGAAAGCGAGTATCGGCGTATCGAGCGGGGTGACGCGCGGCTTTTCGTCCTCCGGCGCGCACATCCGCTGAAAGACGGCGTAGGCAAAGCCGAAGGCAAGGAACGCCTCGTCCCACACGGATGCGACCGCGGCTATCGGGAGCAACTCGCGGAGAACCCAGTCTATCGGCAGGTAGAGCGCAAAGACGGCGACGATGAAGCGGCGCATCGTGTGCCCGAAGAGAAAGCGCCATATGACCCCGCTCTGCATCCACGGAGCGTTCCACAGCCTGCCGATAAGACTCGCGCGCGCCGCGGAGGAGAACGCCGCGCCGAGACGGCTCAGCGCCCGCGCCGCGGCGAAGTACACGCGGTAATATATCGAGCTTTTGCTTGCCGTCATGTCCGCCCCGAGCACGCGGTGCGTTATGACGCGGGTGCGGGAAAATTCCCACGACCGCTTCCACACGGCAAAGAACCGCCCGAGGAGACTGCGCCGCCAGTACGTGCCAAACGAGCTTATAAAAGCCCACAGCGCGCTCGAGCGGAGCACGGATGCTTTATCTACCATAGCGCTTACTTATTGAGGGGGCTGGTATAGACCGGCTCCTCAAGACCCGCCTCCACGAACGGAGCGGTGTCGCAGTCTATTGTCTCGATGACGCCGACTACCTCCCAGAACTGAGTCTTCAACGTGTGAGTCTTGCCCACGCGCAGTTCCTGCGAGCCGACGGTGATGAAAGCGTCCGGCGGAACGAGCGCTTCAACGGTTGCCACTATATCGACGCGGCTGCCGTACGCGCTTTCCACGCTGACGCCGTCGCTGTCCCCGAAGACGGTGGTCGACGGCTCGGAATAGGCGTCGGTGATGAAAGCGCCGTCTATGACTCCTTCGTTGATGGCAAGCTGCTGCGGGAAGCCGAACTTCTCAAGCTCCTCGAAGGCCGACTCGCGCTGGTTTGTACAGCGGACGGTGTAGGTCACTTTTATGCGGTTTGCGAGCGACTGCTCGAGCTCGGCGGCCTCGCGGTTCTTCTCGGCAGTCTCGGCTATACTGTCGCCGAAGAGCTTCCATGCGACGACGGCGATAACAAACAGGACGAGCAGCAGCGCAAGCAGATCGACTATGTTGATGATACCGAAGAGCTTGCCTTTTTCGTTGATGACCTTCATCTATGTTCCTCCTTGACCGATACAGC
>CANPWY010000102.1 GCA_947585215.1 uncultured Clostridia bacterium | reverse complement strand
CTCAAGCCCCTCGCCGTATATCTTGTATACGTCGTTAAGCTCTATCAGCCTGTCGGCGGGGGGCGAAACACTGGTGTTCGTCATTTTGCCCTCCGATCAGCCGTAGACTATCGTGGTCGTTGTGTTGCTCACGGGACTCATCACGCCGTCGCCGTCCTGCCCGGGGATGCCCTCCGCGACGTAGAGCTCGACGCCCTCGTCTATGCCGCTCACTATCTCGACCTGCGCCTCGTCCGAAAGCCCGGTCTCGACGAGCACGGCGTAGAAGCCGTCGGGCACGACGCCCTCCGCGAGCTCAACCGCATCGTCCGGCGCACTGCCGCCCTCCGGGATGCGCACGAACACGCACGGGCCCGCCTCGGTGTACTTGACGGCGTTTATCGGGACAAGCACACAGTCGTCCTTCTGGCTGAGGACTATCTCGTAGTACATTGAGGAGTTCGCGCGAAGCCCCTCGCCGCCGTCGATGGTTATAGTCGCAGGGTAGGTGGTGTAGCCCCAGTCGTAGTTGCCCTCGAGCGCTATCTGAGTGACGGTGCCGGAGTAGTACATCTCTCCCTCACCCGTCGTCTGGGTGAGGTTCACGGGGGTGCCTATCGAGACGTTTCCGATGTTCATCTCGTCGATGTCAATGGCGACGGTCATGGAACTCGTGTCGCTTATGGCGAGTATCGCGCCGCCCTCCTGAATGGTCTGGCCCTCCATCGCCGTAACGGCGGTGACAAGTCCGCTCATCGGCGCGACGCCGTTGAAGAGGTCGAAGCGCTCGTTCTGCTTTTCTATCTCCGCCTCGGTGTCCGCTATCTGCTTCTCGAACTCGGTTATCTGGTCGGTATAGCCCGCTATCTGCTCGTCGTAGCCCTCTACCTGGTCGCGAACCGACTTGCTCGAGTCGCGCAGGCTCTCGATATCGGCGGCGTAGCCGTCGTCCGAGAGGGTGTAGAGCACGGCGCCCTCGGCGTACTCCGCAAATGCCGTCATGTTGAGGTCAAGGATTTTGCCCTTTGCGGGGGCGGTGAGGGTCTCGGTCTCGGCAAACTCGAGCGAGGTCTGCTCGGCAGGGGTTATATCGCTTCCGTCCTCACCGACGAGCACCGCCATCGCAATCATGTCCTTCGTGAGCGCGCCGGGGTTCGGTATCGTGACCTCCACTGCGAACAGGACGCCGCCCTCCTCGGTTATGTAGCGCACCTTGTCGATGCGGGTGACCTTGCCGGTTATGACCTCCATGCTCGAGGGTATCGAGACCTTCGCCGTCTGGCCGAGGTACACCGCGTTCTCATATGCGTAGCTGAAGTAGCTTGTGAGCTTCATCTCGCCGTCGCGCACGATGGTGCCTATCTCCTGTCCCTCGATCACGGTGTCGCCCTTCTTCACCGAGACGTCAAGGAGCTTTCCGGCAAACGGCGCGGTGAGGTTGCGCGAAGCGACCTTCTCCTCCGCCTCGGCTATCTGCTTGTCATAGTCCGCGAGGCTCTCGTAGACCTCCGAGCGGGTCTCGGCTGTGCGCTGGCGGGACTCTATGGCATCGTCAATGCTTTTGTTGATGCTCTCTATCTTCTTCTCGAGCTCCTCTATCTGCGCGCGCAGTGTCGAGTCGTCCATCGTAAAGAGTGGCTGACCCTCGGTGACGGTGTCGCCCTCGGCGACAAGCAGAGTGAGAAGTTTGCCCTCCGCCGGGGCGGAGATGCTCTCGGTGCGGTTCGCCTTGACCTGACCGTAGCCGCTCACGCTCGAGCTGAAGCCGCCGCGATAGGAGAACGTGGTCTGCGGAGCCGGAACCGGCTCGGGCTTGAGGAAGAGCTCGTACACGCCGAACCAGATAAGCCCCGCCACCGCGAGGAGTATGACGAGTATGACTATCCGCTTTATTATCTTCTTGCGGCGGCGGCGCTTTGCCGCCTCCATCCGCTTCTGCTCACGCGCGGCCGCGACGGGGTCTACGACCTCGACCGCCTCGGCTGTGTTTACGTTCTCATTCACGGCAATTCCTCCCGACACTTGATTTCCGCCCGGACAGTCCGTCCGGCGCCGTTATAAGCTTTAGACGCGCGCCGCGCCAAAAAGTTCCGCAAAATCGCGGCGCGCCGCTGTCATATATGATACACCATCAAAATCTAATTTCAAGTAAGTTTATAAAGTTGTAATAATTTGTAAACCTTTTGTAATCGTTTGTCGCCGTCAGCGGAGGGCGCGTCCTAACGCGGCGCGCCAACCGTCGAGCAGAGCTTCGCGCCTGCTCTGCTCCATGGCGGGCTCGAACTCGGTCATGCTCGCCGCCATCGAGCGGAGCTCGTCCCGTCCGCTCCACATGCCGACGTTCAGCCCGGCGAGATACGCCGCGCCGAGCGCCGTCGTCTCGGCGTAGCCGGGGCGCCGGACCGGCACGTTTAGGATGTCCGCCTGGAACTGCATCAGGAAGGCGTTCATACTCGCGCCGCCGTCCACGCGGAGCGATGGGAGCCTCCGCCCCGTGTCAGCCTCCATGGCGCGGAGGACGTCCGCCGCCTGGTACGCTATGCCCTCGAGCGCCGCGCGGACGATGTGCGCTCGCCCCGCGCCGCGCGTTATGCCGACTATCGTCCCGCGCGCGTAAGCGTCCCAATAAGGCGCGCCGAGGCCGGTGAACGCCGGCACGAGGTACACCCCGGCAGTGTCCGGAACGCTCCGCGCTATCGGCTCGCTCTCCGCCGCCGAGCTGATAAGCCCCATCTCGTCCCGCAGCCACTGTACCGCCGCGCCCGCGACGAAGACGCTCCCCTCGAGCGCGTACTCAGGGCGCTCGTCCTCGGTGGCGGCAAGCGTCGTTATGAGGCGGTTCTTCGACTCTATCGCCTCCGCGCCGGTGTTCATCAGGAGGAAACAGCCGGTGCCGTAGGTGTTCTTCGCCTCACCCGGCGCAAAACAGCACTGTCCGAAGAGCGCGGCGTGCTGGTCGCCTGCGGCGGCGGCTATCGGTATCGCCGTTCCGAACAGCTCGGGCGCAGTCATGCCGAAGCCCGCGCCGCTCGGACGCACCTCCGGAAGCATCGAGCGAGGCACGCCGAACGCGTCGAGCAGTTCGCCGCACCACTCGAATCTGTGTATGTCGTAGAGCATGGTACGGGACGCGTTCGTGCGGTCCATAAGGTGCTCGCGGCCGTCGGTGAGCTTCCAGATGAGCCACGAGTCGACCGTCCCGAAGCGGAGCTCGCCGCGCTCCGCCGCCTCCCGCGCGCCCGGGACGTTTTTCAGTATCCACTCTATCTTCGTCGCGGAGAAGTATGCGTCCGGCTCGACGCCGCACTTCTCGCGGACGAGCCGCCCGAGCGGGCCGGACGCCGCCTCCTCAGCGCGCTCCGCCGTGCGGCGGCACTGCCAGACTATCGCGTTGTATATCGGCCTTCCGGTGAGGGCGGACCAGACTATTGTCGTCTCGCGCTGGTTCGTGAGACCGATGGCCGCGACCTCATCCCCCGCCGCGCCCGCAAGGCGAAGCGCCTCCCGCGCGCACTCGAGCTGGCTCTGCCATATCTCGTCCGGGCCGTGCTCGACCCATCCCGCCTGCGGGTATATCTGCCGGAACTCCTTCTGCGAGGCAGATACGGCTCTGCCGCCCGCGTCGAACACTATCGCGCGGGACGAGGTCGTTCCCTGATCGAGCGCAAGTATGTACTTCTTCATAGAACTGCCTCCCTTTTTTCGTCGAAATCGTTGTGTATTGCAAGGTTTTGCTGTATAATAGTTTCACAGGGACTTATGTAAACCAACATATACTATTTTACCTTATTTCTCCGCCGAACGCAAGACGGAACCGCCCGAAAGGAGGAACAAAATGCCGCTCAGTACCGCTCCGATAATCACACGCGACTCGGTCTTTGACGCGCTGGCGCTTGCCCGCCGGTGCTTTGATGAAACGGAGGACGTCACCGAGGCGAGCCGCGCGCTTTTCTACCGCGCCACCGAATTTTCCTCCTTTTTCGGACGTATGCTCGCTGGCGAGCTCAAGCTCTGGGGCTGTGCGGACGGCGAGCTGCGCGCCGTCGGCGCGCTTCGCGGCGGGAGGGATATCGTCTTTCTCTACGTCGCAGAGTCCTACCGGGGCTTCGGGCTCGACGCCGCGCTCGTCGAGGCGATGCGCGAGGAGGTGCTGACGCACGGCGGCACGGTCCTCACCGCCAGTCCTTCGCCCTCGGAGGCGCACGTCTACGAGCGTCTGGGCTTCCGCCCCGCCGGCGTGGAGCAGACGCGCGGCGGCGCCGTATTCGTGCCGCTCGAGCTTCCGCTCGACGGCGGCTTCGACACGCTCTGAACGCCGCGAACCGCGCACTCTCTTATGTGGGACAGCAAAAAGTCCGGATGTCGAAAGACATCCGGACTTTCCGTTTGTTTTTAAGTGCGGGCGCAGTTACAGGAGACTGCCGTCCCGCGCGGCCGCGAGCGCGCGCACGATACCTGCATAATACCGCCGAAACCGCTCGTCGCCGCCGTCAAGACAGTTCTCTATGTCGACGTCAAAGCGTATGAGCCGGTCGGTAATGTGGCGCGCGACCATCGCGCGGTACTCGCGGTCCCGCCTGTAATGCCGCACCGCAAGCGCGCCGCGCGCTTCCTCCGCAAGTATCCGCTCAAGGAGGTCGCCCACTTTCTCCTCCGAGAGAACAGTCACGGCGCGCTCCGAGACGAGCTCCGCCGACCAGCCGGTCATTCCTTCCATGAACCCGTCCTCCGCGACGGTGTAAACCGAGCATTCCCGCCCGGCGTAACGCGCTTCGAGCGCTCCTTCCCAGCACTCGCAGAGCTCGGTGCGCCCGTCCGGAAGGGTAGAGATGATGAAGTCGAAGTCGTCCTGCTTCGCACCGAAGAGCAGTCCCGCCGAGAGGTCGCGCACGGCGTAGACGTAGGGGACACCGTGGGTCGAGGCTCTAGGCTCAAGCGCGGCAAGTCCGCCCTGCGGCGAGACGTGGTAAATCAGACCGCTCAATTAAATATGCCCCACGTTGTCTCGGCGGCACCGGCGATGAGGCAGAGCCACAACCCGACCTGCACGCTTCCGATGCCGTCGAGCATCACCGCGAGCACCAGAACGCATATTGCGAGCACGCTCATGAGCGTCCCCGCCGGGGTGAGGCCCTTTATCCTGCCGTAGAGCGACGTCACCGCCGCGCGGACGGCGAACAGCAGCGACGCGACCGTCGCCGCCGCAACTATTACAAACAGCATCGTCACGAGCGAGCCGAGTTCGCCCCAACTGACGCCGCTCAAAGAACCGCCGAGGCCGAGGCCGTAGCGCAGCAGTCCCGCGAGCGAGGAACCGGAGTACCACGGCAGGAACACTCCCACCGCCATCAGTATGAGGAGCCCCCACGCCGCTATCGTCTTAAACCCGATATTTATTTCCTTTTTCTTCATCATTTGCACCGCCAAGTGTAAAATCGTATCCCGCCGCACTCATGAGCCGCGCGGCGCGGCTTTGTATCCATATTGTATCACGAACTCAACTTCGACACAAGGCTTTTCGGCTAAAGCGGGAATCTGCTGCATATACTCTACACAGCCGGACAATCTGCGCCGGCGCACGTTCCGCAGTTTATTACGAAAGGAGCGATCGTCTTGAGAATACACAGTCTGCGCCTGAAGCCGCTCATAGCGTGCATCGCGATACCTTTGATCCTCGGCGGAGCGGTTGGGATACTGCTCCGCGAGGACGTCCTGCTCTACCGCGCGGTCGAGAAACCGCCTCTTTCGCCGCCCGGCATAGTCTTTCCGATAGTCTGGAGCATCCTCTATATCCTGATGGGAATATCGTCGTATCTGATATACGTCCTGCCGCCCTCAAAGGAGCGGAGCGACAGCCTGCTCATATACGCCGTACAGCTCGCGGTGAACCTGATTTGGCCGTTCCTGTTCTTCCGTCAGAGCGCGCACCTGCTCGCGTTTTTCTGGCTGCTTCTGCTCATCGGCCTTGTCATAACGATGATAGTATTTTTCTACCGCGCCCGCCCCAAGGCCGCCTATTTGCAGATCCCGTACCTTGTCTGGGTGCTCTACGCCGCGTACCTCAATTTCGGGGTCTGGTGGCTGAACAGATAAAAAAGAAGCAGTCCCGAAGGACTGCTTCTCTATGTCGGCATCACCTATTTTTCCGGTCCGTCACCAGACAAGTATCGTTGGCAGAAGCGAGCTTAACTTCCGTGTTCGGAATGGGAACGGGTGTACCCTCGCCCTAATCGACACCGACTACATTTACTTCCCTCAAGGGAAGTAAGCAACGAAGAACACCGTCTTCGTTCCTTACCGCCCTTGCAGTAAGTCGTTATTCACTTTTCAATCCTGCTTCGGCACCGTCTGCCTCAGCTTCCCTGTCACGCTTCGGCTGGACGTTGCGGGCGGTCGTCTGCCTCAGCGCTTGTTTGGTGGTGACCCGTGCGGGAATCGAACCCACGTTTGCGGCGTGAGAGGCCGCCGTCT
>CANPWY010000101.1 GCA_947585215.1 uncultured Clostridia bacterium | reverse complement strand
ATCGCTGAAGGAAGTCGCGGCGGCGGACGCGGAGGCCGCGAGCACGTCCGGCGGGATAACGGCGGCAGGCGTGAAGACCGGGGGAAAGCTCACGGTGTCCACGACATCCGGCAGGCTGAACGTCACGGACTGCGAGGCCGGGGAGGCTGACATCTCGACCGTGAGCGGAGAGCTGAAGCTGGAGGGGGCGTTCGGGACGGCCGCCGCGTCGACGGTGAGCGGAAAGCTCGACGTCTCGCTCGCGTCTTCGCCGGAGCGGGCGGAGCTCAGCACCATAAGCGGCAGGGTCATGCTGCGTCTGCCCGACGCCATATCCGGCTTCTCGGCGGACTGTTCCACGGTGAGCGGCGGCGTGAACTGCGAATTCCCGACGGTAAAGCAGGGCAAAAGCCTCGTATACGGAGACGGTGCGTCCGTCCTCGACATCTCGACGGTCAGCGGCGCGATAGATATCGTACGGGGATAAGGATATCCGGGAGCGCCGGAGGCGGCGCGCTGTCGGAAGCGGTAAAGTTTGGACGGCCGCAAAAAAACTCTTGACACCGCAGGGAAGATGTGTTATTATAATCCTGCGGAGTAGAGCAGCTCGGTAGCTCGTCGGGCTCATAACCCGGAGGTCAGGTGGTTCAAATCCCCTCTCCGCAACCAGATAAACCGCCCGAATCGAAAGATTCGGGCGGTTCTTTGCGCTTTTCGGAATTTTGAGTTTGGACGTTTGAAAAAAGTTCAACTTGGGTCGGGCTTGCCGCCAGCAGGTAGCCGTATCTGCATGAGCGGCTTCTTATGCTTTTGCGGCGAGGCCGGACGGGAGTAGAACCCACGGCCGCACCGGCTTTGCGTCCGGGCAGGCCGGCTGTTATTTGCGATGTACCTTTGCCTTTTCTATGTCGGCGATGACCTCCCGGACGACCTCGTCCGGATGTGCAGGATTGTCCTTTGCGAGCGCGTCCAGATGCGAAAACAGATGCTCGATTTTGAAAACCGGATATGCGCACCGCTCCGCATTGAAGAGCTGTACGTCCTTATGGGTCATGCATATCATGCTGAATACCGGCAGGCGTCCCTTGGAAATGGATTTCAGTACGGCCTCGTGCCTCCGCACCTGATCGCACGGACACCATCCGCTCTTCGGCGGCTTCTGTTCCACACCGTCGGAGACGCGCCGCCAGGTCACGTCGTCCTCCACATGAACCTCACCGCGATAGTATTTGGTCTCGATGTGAATTATCCCGGCGGGCCCGACGACGATGTGGTCAAACTCCTGCTCCGAAGCATTCCCTTCCGGCGCCTTCAACACTATGCAATCTTTGTCATGCTTGAAGCAGTCTTTTGCGATGGCAGTATATCCGGCATTGTCGAGTATCCAGAAGGACAAATTGAAGTCGACGGCTTTCTCTCCGGCGTCCCCCGCTGAGCTGAGAGTATCTTTTGACGGCGCAGAAGCGCTTTTGCCGTGCGAAAACTTTCTGAGCTCAATGACGGTGAAGACGATCACTCCGACGGCGGCGAGGCCGCAGATGATGTAAAGAACTATCGTGCCAAACGATGTACCGGAGGGACGTGAGGAATGATCGGGAATCAAATCTGACGGCGTCTTGCCGTCAAAGTCGTCCAGGTCGAGCAGATCGTCCAGGTCGGACAGGTCGGGAAATCCTGCCGGAAGCTTCGACTCGTCCTCGGAGGGCGCCGTGACTGTCACCTCGGCGCCGCTGGGGTCGACAGTTATGCTGCCGAGCTCTTCCGCGGGCAGTCCGCGGTCATCCAGGACGATCACGTCGGTCAGCTCCACCGTCTGTACTGTTCCGGGGCAGTCATCTATAGCAAGAGAAAACACTCCCTGACCCGTGGATAGAGGTCTGTCGTAATCCCAATTATGGATCACTTTGGAAAACGTTCCTTCATCCGTCGTGACAACCAGCTCGCAGGAGCGGACCCAGCCGAGCACAACTTCGCTGCCGGTCTGATTATCGTATTGAAAAGAGATGTTCTTCATGTCGCCGGTTTCGCTTATAGACAGAATGGTAAGCGAAAAGTCCTCCACAGACGCGGCGGCGCAGGGCAGCGCGACAAAGGACAACAATAGGCAAACTATGAGCAGAAATGAGACCCGAACCCTACTCATTACCGAACCCTCCTCAGACATATTCTATTATATTATATACCACATTTCGTCTTGCTTCGCAAGATGTATCCTGCTGTTGCTTTCATAGCGCGTGCCGGGATGCACGACCGAGAGAAAGGACAAAGAGCGGCAGGAGGGAGCCTGCAAGCTGTCACAAAAACCTCGGCGCGCCGCGCGGCTTGCATTTGCCCCGGCGCGGTGCTATAATTGATTCAAAGCTGTTTTGCTCCCGCCCTTGGGGAGGAGCCGCGAAACATGGAACATTATACCATTGACGCTTGCGCTCATGGTATAATAATTATTGCGCCGCTTTGCTTCCGCACTTGCGAGCTCTGCGGCGCAAATCCCGGCGGAAAACGCCGAAAGGAGAAATCAATATGGATGCGATAAAGAGCAAGATAGACGAGATAGTCGGCAAGATCAAGGGCGACAACGCCATCGCGGAGAAGTTTAAGAGCGACCCGATACACACGGTCGAGGGACTTATCGGCGTCGACCTGCCGGACGACCAGGTTGCAAAGATAGTCGACGGAGTGAAGGCAAAGATCTCGGTCGACAAGATAGGCGGCGCGCTCGGAGGCCTCTTCGGCAAGAAGTGAGCGCTCGCGACAGCGCAAAGCGCCGCTCCGCCTGTTATTTAGCTCAATGTCGGGCAATATTCGCGAAGCGAATATTGCTAGCGAGGGCTGTAAAATGTCGGATGAGGAATATGCTGGCGCCCTCGTGTTCGGGAGCGAGCATTTCAATCGGAAGGGCTTCCAAACGGCGCAAAGCGCCGTTTGGGAATTGCGTTTCGGCGCGCCTTTTGCATTTTGAGGGAAAATCAAGGCGCGGACTTTTGTCCGCGCCTTCATTCAAAGCCTCGCAGAGAATGCGCTCCTCGGGATATACCGTACTCGACCCTCTACTGAGCGCATCAGACGTCGGCGCTCCGCGCCGACGTCCCGACTTTGTACAGCGCGGAGCGTGCATCGAAGCGCCGCAGGCGCTCCAGCGCTTGTGCGCGCGGTTGATGTTGCCGTAGGCAACATCGCGCAGGGGCAATTCATTTGCCCCGAGCATTTTAATTAAAAGGGCTCCCACGCGGTCGCCGACCGCGTGGGAATGCGTCGATTTTCCGCCGCAGGCGTTTCCGCGCCTGTTCGCGCGGTTGAAGTTGGCGGCAAAGCCGTGGGCTTCGCGGAGCCCCGATTCATTCGGGGCGAGCATTTTAATCGGAAGGGCTCCCACGCGGTCGCTGACCGCGTGGGAATTGCGTAGCGGAGCGTTGCCGTCGGCAGAGCTGCGCTCTGTCCGACGGCTTCTCAAAACAAGAAACGGAGCGGGCGAAAGCCCGCTCCGTTTCTTGTTTTGAGAAAGTTACGCGAGGGAGCCCATCGGGTCCCACGGCTTGAGGACTATCGGATCCGCGTCGTAGGCGGCATTCAGCGCGGGGGAGAGGAACTTGCGGTTGATGACCGCCTGATAGGTGAACTCGTCGAACCACTTCGCGCTCGCGACGAAGTAGCCGTGATTGCCGGCCTCGTCGCCCCAGCTGTTCTCGATCTTCCAGCGGTCGGGCTCGCCGTCCGCGCCGAAGTTGACGCCGGTGATGACCATGGCGTGGTTCATCGCGCTGTCACGGTAGTCGAGGCGCTGCTCCTTGGTGAGGTTGAAGGTGAGGCCGCCGAGCAGCTCGCCGTAGTGGAACGCGTCGATGTCCCACACGCCGCCCTTGCGGTCGCCGTACTTGCCGCAGTCGCTGCCGAACCACACGACCTCGCCGCTCTTCAGCTGATCGACGACGAGCTTCTTGAGCGTATCCATCGGGACGTTGAGGTACTTTATCTTGCCGCCGACGACGTTTCCGAGGTAGTCGACGGTGTAGCTCTTGCCGAACGGCTTGTCGGCGGTAGGCCCGTTGATGACCGAAACATAGTCGTCGAGGTCGAGGCCGACGTACTTGTCATAGAACTCCTTCGGGGTGAGGCCGCGGTCGGCGTGATAGACCTTGTCCTTGTCTATCCACTCGAAGTCAAACTTCTCGACCGGCTTGCCGAAGCAGATGCAGAGCACGCGGTACATCTCGCAGAGCATCTCCTCCTTGCGCGGCTGGGGATCCTTGCCCTCGGCGACGAGCGCGCGGAGCTCGACGGCGTACTCGCGGAGCTTCATGTTGACCATCTGCGTGACCGAGCGGGTGTTGCAGGACTGCTGAGTCTCGGGCATGACGGAGATCGGCACGACGCCGTACTTCTTGACAAGGTCAACGACCATGTCCCACTGGCCGCCGTCCTGAAGGCCGCCGAGTATCCAGTTGACGGTGCGGTCGGAGGTCGGGAGATTCGCGGTGTCGATTATCGACTCGAGGCAGTAGTTTATCTTCTCAAACTTGTCCCAGAAGGCTATGTAGTTCTGCGAGATCTCGATGCGGTCGGCATTGGCTTTCTTCGCAACTATCTCGCGCAGGACGTTCATGCCCGCGAACAGCCAGCAGCGGCCGCTCGCGCGCTGATTGGTGACGCCGACGGTCGGCAGGTCGATGGCAAAGGCAAACTGGTCCTTTGTGGTCTGCATGACGTCGCACGCGAGCTCGGCGAGGTCGTTCTTGCTGACGGCGACCGTGAGGGTCTTGTAGACTGGGTTAGAGTCGTATGCCGCGGAGAACTTCGCGAGCATTTCGGGGGTGATGGGCTTGGCGTTCTTCATGGTGGTTCCTCCTTGGTGTAAAATCATAAAAGCCGCCCCGCCGCGCAGTGCGCGAATGGGAGAGACGCGGAGCTGCTTTTAATTCCGGTACGGGTATCCCTATTCCTGATACCTCAATAATTATACCACCGCTCGGGAAAGCGCGCGAGCGGTAAAATAGACAAACTTTTTCGCCGCCCTTCGACAAATCTTGCAGGAATCCACAACGATTTCCTGCAAAAGGCGGCGCGCCGCATAAGGCAAAGCGCTTTCTTTTGAAAATCCGCCGCACAGAGGTTGCAATTTTTCCCGTGCGGATGTATAATTATCATAATTATGACGGCGCGGGAAAATGCACGGAGGGAAAAGCTCCGTCTCCGCGCCGGACAAACAGGAGGTTTGAAATATGGCAGTTTGCGGAAAACGTCAGTACGATCTGCTTGAGAAGATGGGCTTCGTGCGCATCAGCGGCACGGCGGAGGAGGATCGCGCCGCGCACATACTTATGGACGAGATAGCCTCGCTCGGCCTCAAGGCGGAGCAGGTACCGTTCGAGGTGGAGGACGGAACGGTCGAGAAGGCGGAGTTTGCCGTCCTCGAGCCGGAGTACAAGAAGTACACCGTGACGGGCTACAAGCTCGCGGGATGCACCGCCGAGGGCGGGGAGGACCACGGGTTCATGTATCTCGAGCAGTTTGACGACGTCATGCTTGCGCAGGCAAAGGGCAAGGTCGTGCTGATAAACGGGCGCATGACCGCCGACAACTACAAGAAGCTCATCGCCGCGGGCGCGGCGGGCTTTGTCACGATGGGCGGCACCGTCATCGACGAGGTCGAAAAGACCGACCTCGACACCCGCACCCTCCGTCCTACGCTCAGCGAGCACGGACTTATGCCGGCGTTCCACATCCGCATGACCGACGCGCTCGAGATACTCAAGAGCGGCGCGACGAAGGTACATATCGAGCTGCACACCACGCCGAAGAAGTACAACTCCCACAACGTCGTCTGCGAGATACCCGGCACGGAGAAGCCGGATGAGATAGTCGACTTCGGCGCGCACTACGACAGCGTCGAGTTCAGCCCCGGAGTGTGGGACAACGCCGCTGGCTGCGTCACGATAATGGAGATACTGCGCCACTTCGTCGAGCATCCACCGGTCCGCACCTGCCGCTTCATCTTCTTCGGCTCGGAGGAGCTGGGGCTTCTCGGCTCGAAGGCGTACGTCGCCGCAATACCGGAGGAGGAGCTTCCGAAGCACGTCTTCATGGTCAATGCCGACGTCGGCGGCTCGGTGCTCGGCATGAACAGCGCCGCCGTCACGGCGGACGAGGGACTCTGCAAATATGTCGAGTTCATGGCAAAGGAGCTCGGCTACTCCACAGGCGTCCGCCAGAGCATCATGTCGAGCGACTCGGTGCCGTTTGCGGACAGGGGCATCCCCGCGATAAACTTCGCGCGCGGCGGCGGCCCCGGTATGCCGGGCATGGGCTTCATGCACACCCGCTACGACATGATCTCGCTCATCTCGCCGGAGGCGCTCGCGGTCGTAACCGAGTTTGCCGTCGCGTTCAGCGAGCGCATGGTGAACGCAAAGATATTCCCGGTGCCGCGCACCATCCCGAAGAACATCCGCGAGGATCTTGACCGCTACCTCGCAAAGAA
>CANPWY010000100.1 GCA_947585215.1 uncultured Clostridia bacterium | reverse complement strand
TTCTCGCTCTTGCGCGAGATCTTGTCTATCTCGTCGATATAGATTATCCCGCGCTCCGCGAGCTCCACGTCGTAGTCCGCCGCCTGAACGAGCCGCAGGAGGATGTTTTCCACATCCTCGCCGACGTAGCCCGCCTCGGTAAGCGTCGTCGCATCCGCAATGGCAAAGGGTACGTTCAGTATCCTTGCAAGCGTCTGCGCGATGAAGGTCTTGCCCGAGCCGGTCGGGCCGAGCATGAGGATGTTCGACTTCTGTATCTCGACGTCGTCCGAGCCGGTGCGCTCGTAGTTTATCCGCTTGTAGTGGTTGTAGACCGCCACGGCAAGCGACTTCTTCGCGTCCTCCTGCCCGATGACGTACTCGTCGAGCTTTGCGACTATCTCCTCCGGGGTGAGCTTTTCCGCCGGAGCGACGCTGTGGGTGTGCCGGTGCTCGTGACCGTAGTCCTCCATGTCCTCTCCGAGCAGGTTCACGCAGAGACGGACGCACTCGTCGCATATCCTTACGCCGGGGCCGGTTATGAGCCGTTCGACCTGATTTTCACTCTTTCCGCAGAACGAACAGCGGAGGAGCTTCTCGTCGTTCTTCGCCATTGATATCTCCTCGAATTTTAGTGATGAGCTATAATGCGGTCGATAAGGCCGTACTCGAGCGCCTGGTCTGCGGTCATGATGTTGTCGCGCTCGGTGTCGTGGGCTATGACGTCGATGGGCTTGCCGGTGTTCTCCGCGAGGATGCGGTTAAGCTTCTCGCGGGTGCGGAGTATCCATTCGGCGTGTATCTTGATGTCGCTCGCCTGTCCCTGTACTCCGCCGAGAGGCTGGTGGATCAGTATCTCCGCATTCGGGAGGGCTATGCGCTTGCCCTTCGCGCCGGCGGAGAGCAGGAACGCTCCCATCGACGCGGCAAGGCCGATGCAGACGGTCGACACGTCGCACTTGACGTACTGCATGGTGTCATATATCGCGAGCCCGGCGCTGACGCTTCCTCCGGGGCTGTTGATATAGAACTGGATGTCCTTGTCGGGGTCCTGCGCCTCAAGGAAGAGCAGCTGTGCGACGACAAGGCTCGCCGTGACGTCGTTCACCTCGTCCGAGAGGAAGATTATGCGGTCGTTCAGCAGGCGGGAGAATATGTCGTAAGCCCGCTCGCCGCGGTTGGTGTTCTCGATAACGGTAGGCACAAGTGCCATCTTGGGGTCAAATATTTCCATTTTGTGCTTCTCCTTTCCCGTATGTGCAAACAGACTGTAAAAGGTGTACACAAGAAAGACCCGCTCCGCGCTCCGGAGACTCGGGGCTTACTCGCCCTTTTCCTCCGCCGGAGCCTCGGCAGTCTCTGCGGGAGCCTCGGCGGGCTTCTCCGCCGGTTCCTCCTTCGCCGCGGTCTTCTTCTTTCTTGTACCGGTGCTCGCGCGCTTTGCCTTCGGCTTTGCCGCGCTCTTTGCGGGCTTCGCGTCCGGGTCGGTGCCGACGGCGCTCTCGAGCACGAGCTTCGACGCCTTCTCACGCGTGAGGTCGGTCCTGAGCCCGTCGTCCGTCACAGCTATCTTAACCTGTTCCACCGGCATATTATACTGCTCGGCAAACTCATTGTACTTGGCGTCAAGCTCCTCCTGCGTGACCTCAATGCCCTCGTCCTTTGCTATCTTGTCGAGCGCGAGGCCGATCTTTACCTGCGCCTCGGCCCTCGGGCGGAGATCCGTGCGCATGTCGTCGAGCTTCATGCCGGTGACCTTCATGTAGGTGTCCATGTCGATGCCCTGCGACTGAAGACGATAGGCCATGTTCTCTATCTGGCTCTCGACCTGCTCGTCGACCATGGCGTCGGGTATCTCTCCCTCGACCTTCTCCGCAAGCCTGTCCATGACGGCGTTCTCGAAGCTCTGACGCACCGACTCCTCGCGGTCCTCGCGGATGTGCTTCTCGATGTCCGTGCGGAGCTCGTCGAGCGTGTCGAACTCGCTGACGTCCTTGGCAAACTCGTCGTCCGCCTCGGGGAGTATCTTTTCGCGGACCTCGTGGACCTTCACCTTGAAGACTGCGGGCTTGCCCGCAAGCTCCTCGGCGTGGTACTCCTCCGGGAAGGTGACGTGTACGTCCACATCCTCGCCGGCGCGGACGCCGACAAGCTGCTCCTCAAATCCGGGGATGAAGCTCTGCGAGCCTATCTCGAGCTCGTAGTTCTCGCCCTTGCCTCCCTCGAAGGGCACGTCGTCCATGAATCCCTCGAAGTCGATAACGGCGATGTCTCCGCCGGCTATGGCGCGGTCGACGGTCTCGATACGGGCGTTGCGGACGCGCATACGCTCGATCTCGTCGTTTGCTTCGCTCTCGCCCACGCTCACGGAATACTTCGGCGCCTCGATGCCCTTCCACTCGCCGAGGGTTATCTCGGGGCGGACCGGGACTATCGCCTTGAAGGTGTAGCCGCCGGCGTCTATGTTGTCGATGTCCATCTTGCCGGGGCCGACGGCGTCTATGCCGCTCTCCGCGACTGCGGCCTCATACGCCGCAGGATAGCTCTCCTCCACGGCGTCCTGCCAGAAGAAGCCCTCTCCGTAGAGGCGCTCTATCATCTTGCGGCTCGCCTTGCCCTTGCGGAAGCCCGGAACGGTGATGCGTCCGCGCTGTTTGCGGTAGGCGGCCTCTATGGCGGCCTCGAATTCCTCGCCGCTCACCTCGATGGTAAGCTCTACCGTGCTCTTTTCTTTCTTTTCGGTGCTGATAAGCTTCATAATAACTAACCTTTCCTTTCCGACTTTTCGCGGCGTCCCGAGTCGGCTCAAGATCACCGGGACCCATCGGGAGCCCGCGCCGGAGACGACAAAAAAACGCGTTTTCGCGCACAGAATATATTATAGCAGATGCCGTCAAGGATTTCCATACCTTTTTTCAATTTTTCTCTTGCAGGGGAAGACTTTTCCGTGATATGATGTTCTGCGGAGGGGTTTCACCCCGAAAAATCGGCGGAGAGGACGCTTTTCGGGCACACCGTCCGCTCCGCGTCAGGCAAAAGCAGGAATTTTTTGAAAAAATGCTTGCAATCCCCGCCGCTTTGTGGTATATTATTTTGGCGTGACTATGGATGGTCCTCTGCCGCCCAATCGACACCTGCGGCACGAACGTCCTAAAAGAGAGGAGGACGCACTTATGAATCTGGTAGAAGCTCTTTCGCAGAAGTACATGAAGGAGTCCCTTCCGGACGTGCGCATCGGTGACACCGTTCGCGTCCACGTCAAGATAAAGGAAGGCAATCGTGAGAGGATCCAGACCTTTGAGGGTACCGTCATCGCGCGCAAGCACGGCGGCATAAGCGAGACGATAACCGTCCGCCGCGTATCCTACGGCGTCGGCGTGGAAAAGATATTCCCGCTGCACTCGCCCAATGTCGATAAGATAGAGGTCGTTCGCCGCGGCAAGATCCGCCGCGCGAAGCTCTACTACCTGCGCGGCCGCGTCGGCAAGAGCGCCCGCGTCAAGGAAGATCTTTAAGACACACGAGCAGGACAAGAAGGCACCTTCAAAAGGTGCCTTTCGTCTTATTTGGAGGAAACCATGACCCTTTCCGCTGTTTCCGAGCGCGCCGCGATGTTCCATGCCGGCGGCGTGCTCTCCGCCGTTCCCTACGGCTCCGGGCATATAAACGACACATATCTTGTAGAGACCGCCAAGGGGCGCTTCATCCTTCAGCGGATAAACACGAAGGTTTTCAGCGACCCCTATGCGCTCACCGAGAATCTGATGCTCGTCACGAGCCACATCCGCATGAAGACCGCGCTCGACGGGGGCGACTTCGAGAGGTGCACCATCACCCCGGTTCCCGCCGTGGGCGGCGCGTTCTGCGCCGAGGCGGAGGACGGCTTCTGGAGAATGTCCCGCTTTATCGATGGAAGCTTTTCCCTCGACCGCGCCGAGCGCCCGGAGGACACATACGAGGGCGGGCGCGGCTTCGGGCGCTTCATGACTCTCCTTCGGGACTTCCCTGCGGAGCGCCTGCACGAGACGATACCTAACTTTCACAACACTCCCCTGCGCCTCGAGGCGATGAAGCGCTCCGCCGAGGAGGACGCCGCCGGAAGGCTTCTCTCCTGCGCCGGGCTCTACGAGGAATACGCCTCCCGCGCGGAGTTCTACGCCAGCGAGTGGCGGCGGCTCGACGCGGCGCTTCCGAAGCGCGTCACACATAACGACACCAAGATAAACAACATTCTCTTTGACAGCGCGACGCGCCGCGCGCTCGCCGTCATCGACCTCGACACGGTGATGCCCGGTCTCTCCGTCTTCGACTTTGGAGACGCGATACGCACCGGCGCCGCCTCCGCCGACGAGGACACCACCGCTCCCGAGACCATGGGAGTTTCGACGGGGCTCTTCGAGGCGTATGCGCGCGGATACCTTGAGGAGGCGGAGGGTCTTACGCCCGAGGAGACGGAATCGCTCGTCCTCGGCGCGAAGATGATGACCTACGAGTGCGGCTCACGTTTCATGGCGGATTACCTCGCGGGGGACGTGTACTTCAAGGCGTCGCGGCCGAGTCACAACCTCGACCGCGCGGCAAGCCAGATGGCGCTCCTGCAGGACATGGAGCGCAGGACGGACGAACTCGAGGAGACGGTGCGCGGACTTGTCCGCGCCCGGGGCTGAATATCCGGCGGCGCGGCGCAGAAGCGCCGCGCCCGCGCTTTTCGGGCAAAAAACACGCACAACGCCGCGCCGCGCGGCATAAACAGAAAAAGAGAGGGTAAAAACAATGAAAACAAAGCTTGTAAGCGCCATGACAAAGGTTCTCCCCGCGCGCGAGCCGGAGGCGCTCGCGCTTCCGCTCCGCGCCCTGCGCGGCGAGCGGCTGTCGTTCCAGACAGCCGTGCGCCTTGATGCGACCTGCGACGTGTCCGTCTCGGTGCGCGCCGCCGGTCTCCGCTCCCGCGTGCGCGAGGTCGGACTTGTCCCCGTAGGACTGCCCTGCTACCCCGCAAGCGAGGGGCTGTACATCAGCCGCGAGCCGGGACTTTTCCCCGACCCGCTTCTCCCCCTCCGCGACGGCGGGACGCGCCTTCCGTTCGGACAGTGGCGCGCCTTCCTCATAGACGTCGAGGGCGACGCGGACGGAGCTTATCCCGTTGAGGTGACTATCCGCGCCGGGGACGAGACCGAGGTTCTCCGCACCGAGGTGACGCTCCTGCCGCACGACCTTCCGCCGCAGAAGATCGGCGTCACGCAGTGGTTCCACTACGACTCCCTTGCGGAGTATTACTCGCTTGAGATGTGGTCGCCAAGGTACTTCGAGACGCTTGAGAAGTGGCTGAAGAACTACGCCCGCCTCGGCGGGAACACGATCCTCACGCCGCTCTTCACTCCCCCACTCGACACCGAGCCCGGAGGAGAACGCCTCACGGCTCAGCTCATAGATATCACCGAGCACGGCGGCGAATACACCTTCGGCTTCGAGAGGTTCGAGAAGTTCGTGCGGCTCGCGCAGAGCTGCGGGATAGAGAGGTTCGAGCTTTCGCACCTGTTCACGCAGTGGGGCGCGGCGGCCGCGCCGAAGATAGTCACGTCGGACGGACGCCGCATTTTCGGCTGGGACACCCCCGCCACCGGCGAGCGGTACTCCGCGTTCCTTGCGGCGTTCCTGCCGCGGCTCCGCGAGGAGCTTGAGCGGCTCGGGATAGAGCGCAGCTGCGTCATGCACGTCTCGGACGAACCAAACGCCGCTCAGCTCGAGAGCTACGCCGCGGCGAAGGCCCTGTTGAAGCGCGGCATGGGCGACATTCCGATAATGGATGCGCTTTCAAACATCGAGTTCTACCGGCGCGGCTGTGTCGAGACACCCGTCGTCTCGCTCGACCACATCGGCCCCTTCCTCGAGGAGGGAGTCTCGCCGCTCTGGGGATACTACTGCTGCGGTCAGGACAGGAACGTCTCAAACCGCTTTATCGCGCAGGACCTGCGGATGACCCGCGCGTTCGGCGCGCAGGCGTGGAAGTTCCGGCTCGCGGGATTTTTGCAGTGGGGGCACAACTTCTACCGCACACAGCTCTCGCGGCGGCGCATCGACCCGTGGCGCGTAACCGACGCGGATTACGCCTTCCCCTCCGGGGACGCGTTCTCGGTCTACCCCGGTGAGGACGGCGAGCCGATAGAGAGCATCCGCGCGGCGGCATTCGCGGCGGCGCTCCGGGACATCCGCGCGTTCGAGCTCTGCGAGGAGCTCTACGGGCGGGAAAGGACGCTCGAGGCGGTCGAGGGCGGCGTGCCGGTCAGGTTTGACGACTGCACCTTCTCGAGCGAGGCCGCCCGCGACAGAGTGAACGCGCTCCTTGCGAAGTAGCGAATTTTCGGTGTCTTTGCGCGCGGCACTTTATTTCGGGCGAAAGTTGTGGTATAATTAGTCGGCGCGAAATGTGCTCGCTTCGCTGCGCACCCTTTCGCGCCGAGACTTTCACTTGAAATTGCGCAGGCGCAATT
>CANPWY010000099.1 GCA_947585215.1 uncultured Clostridia bacterium | reverse complement strand
TCGACAACATCGAACAGTTCCTGCGTAGTAGATATAAAAGTCCGGTCCTACGCTCACACTATAAGCGTAATGCAGATACTTTCCCGAGAAAACGGAGCTTTCGGTTCTAGGCGAAAGTTTGAGCGGGGACGCCGGTACTAAGCTACGGACCGGCGTCCCGCGTCGCAGAAACCTTCCGGTCAAAGGAAAGAGGGGTCCAAAGGGGAGAAAACCGTGGTTTTCTCCCCTTTGCGCGCTTTTTGGTTACTTTTTGCGCGAGCAAAAAGTAACGCAGGGTGTGGGGCGGCATGCCCCACATCTGCCCGTGAGGCTCTGCCTCACTTAGGGCCGCGGGGCTCGCCCCGCAGATTCCTGCGGGGCTTCCCCGCTAGAGGAGTGGGGGCGCAGCCCCCGCAAACTGCCGGTGAGGCTCTGCCTCACTAAGATGCGGCGATCTCCCATACGCCGTCCTCCACGCGGACTATCTTCATCTCGGACGAGCCCCCTTTGTCACTGTCCGGCCGCCGGTAGGATATTTCGAGCGTCATCTGTGTCGGCGAGCTCGTCAGCACTTGCACGTTCGTGATCTCGCCGCCCGTTTCGTCGTACTCGTTTTCTATGCCTATCGGGAAGTACAGCACGCCGTCGCGGAGGATGAGCGCCGGTTCCTGCGCGGTATCTTCTCCCGCAAGCAGCATGACCATCCACAGTTCCAGCGGGCTTCTGATGTCCGCTCCCAAATCCTCAAGCGTCGCATAGCAGGGGTAGGCGCCCGGGTAGTTCTCCGCCTCGGCGGCGCGCACGAGCTCGCCCGTGCCGGGCACTCGCCAGAAGCCGTCCGCCACGCCGAAGTCCCGGTCCACCGGCCTGCCGTCCTCCCCCGTCATCACACGATAGTAGTAGTGGGGCTGCTTGCCGACCGCCACGGACGCCGACCAGAGATAGCCCACCCGATAGGTGAGATCCGTCCCGTCCTCGGCTGTTACGCTATACGGCAGCCACTCCGAAGCGGTGTTCGGATTGGCAAGGACGTAGGCGTCCCGCGAGCCGGGGACTAGTCTCGCCGTATAGGATAAAAACTTGCCATCGGCGCCATAGAAATCTATGCTGTTGCTCATTATGTAACCGTAGGACACGACGTCATCGGCGTCGGCAATGCTCTCCGGGTCGAGCAGTCCGCCGGAAATGACCGCCGGCCTCAACATCTCGTCGTATACGACGATGGTGTTCGGCTCCGCGCGCTTCGGGCGGTACAGAGCGGCGAGCGCGTCGTCATAATTTCTACCTCTGTCCGAGAGGGCGTCCATATACTCGTAGTCGTCTATGTACCACTCGCCGTCGACAAGCTTCAGCAGTATCAGCGCCCCGCGCTCATAGTCGTCATGGTCGTCCGGCCAAGTCGCCTCCGTGGCAGTCCCCCACGGGTCGCTCAGGTATCTGACGAACACGAGCATGCTGTTTGCCGTGGACTCGAGCATATTGAGCGAGATTTCCCTGCCGACGTTGCCGCTGCCGGAATCTGCCCAGAGCTCGCGGTACGGATACCCGTCCTTCCACAGGAACACCTCGTTTGCAAGCGCCCGCTCCGCGCCGCGTTCGGTGAAGTAGTACGGCAGTATGTCATATATCCCCGCGCGCGAGCTGTACGGCTTGGGCAGCATTTTTCCCGTCAGATCGTCCGGGACGAATGACTCGTCCCCCCACGTTACCATCTCGCTGTCGCTCACGCGAAGGAAAAACACTTCGTCGTCCGTATCCGTAACATTCGTCCGGCCGTAGACGAGGTCGCTGTTGACGCCGTACCACAGCTGCGCGAAGCGTACAGAGAGGTCGGAGCCGTCCTGCGCCGTGAGCGACGGGACCTCGTCCGCCGTTACCGGCGCGGGCTCGCCGTCCGTCCCCGGCAGGCAGATACGGACTTCGGCGAGCGCTCCCAACTCGTCATAGACCGCTTCCGTGTAAGGATACGCCGCAGAGTCCGGGAGCGTTGCCGCGTTCGACCCGCCGTACCGCTCGTAATACTCCTCCTCGGAAAGCATGTCCCCGCTGTTGCTGCGTACAAACTGTCCTCCCTCACCGTAGTAGAGCTCGGCGTTCGGAGCGGCAAACTGCGGATAGTGCGTCCGCCAGCTTTCGAGAGATGTGTCGTAGTCCGGGGCTTGCACCTCCGGCAGTGTCAGGACATACTCGCCCGAGCCCTCGGGATATTCGTAGTAGATGTTCTGCAGGAAGCCGTCCCGGTCGTATACCGCTTTCGTATTGGGACGGATGGGAGAGTCCGAGCCGGAGAGTACAGTCTCGCCTATCTCGTCCCAGCGCTCGCGGCAGGCGTCCTCACTGAGGAGCGCGCCGAGAGCGACGGTATAGTGTCCCTCGCCGTCATAGACTATCTCGGTGCCGGGCTCCGCCCACTTTGGATAGCGGGTCTCCGCGCTTGCAAGATACGCCTCATAGTTTTCATGCGTGAACGTCACGGCGGGCACGTCCTCCCCGCCGCGGACTGCGTCGGTCGCGAACACCGCGACTGTCGCGGCGCAGACTATGCCCGCAATTATGACCGTCCAAATTGCCGGCTTTCTGAACTTCATCACGTTCTTTATCCGGCTCTTCGGCTCGCCCTCCCCGAACGAGAGCGGCGACGCGGCTACGTGCCCCTTCCCGCCCGAGTAGCGGAGTATCGACGTGGCGTATTCGGCGCGGATATCCGACGGCGCGCGGCGAAGGACCGCCTCGTCGCAGGAGAGCTCCATGTCCCTCCCGGACAGGATGAACGCCGCCCACACGAGCGGGTTGAACCAGTGTATGCAGAGCGCCGCGTATGCGAGGACGCGCGTCAGATTGTCGCCCCGCCGGATGTGACAGCGCTCGTGCGCGAGAACGTACTCCTTCTCCCGCTCACCGAGGTCGGATGGGATGTATATGCGCGGGCGGAACAGTCCGAGCGTGAACGGAACGTCCGCGCCGTCCGCTAGAAATACGCCGTCCTGCTCCTCCACCGCGCCGACGAGCCTCCGCCGCAGACGGACGTACCTCGCGACGCCGCGCGCGGCCATCGCCGCCGCGCCCGCGAGCCATACCCACGACGCGGCCGCAAGCAGTACGTCGCGCGCCGAGTGACGCACCGCCGGAGCCGCCGGAGTTTCGGCGGCGGGAGTCTGTGCCGCCGGCGCCTGTGGGACAGTTTCGTTCCCGCCGGGCTCCGCCTCGGACTTGTCCGGGGCGGACGGCAGGTCGTAGGGCAGCGCCCCGCCTGTTCCGATGTGCTCCACGGTCTGCTGAGCCGGCGTCGGAACCGTGCTGTTCACCGTGACAGACTTCTCCGTCCCGCCCGGAAGCAGGTTCATCACCGACAGCGGCGACCGCACCGACACCGGCGACAACAGCCGCAGCAGCACAACAGCCCACAGCGCGTAGGAGAAAATCTTCGGCGCACGGCGGAGCGGGAGCCTCGCCGCGAGCACCGCGAGTATCGTCGCCGACGCCGCGAGGCTCATGCCGAGTATGCCGAGGAATATAGACGTCACGCCTTACCGTCTCCCTTCCCATAGCCGTCGATGAAGCGGCGAAGCTCCTCGACGTCGTCCTGTGAGAGCTTGCGCCGCGTCGAAAACGCCGCGACGAACTCCGGCAGTGACCCACCGAAGCTCTCCTCCACCATCTGCTCGCCCTGTATCGCCGCAAGCTCCTGCTTCGTTATGAGCTTTCTCACGACGCCGCCGTCGTTTACAAAGATGCCTCTCTCGCAGATGCGGCGGAGCATCGTGTAGGTGGTCGACTTCTTCCAGCCGAGCTCCTGCTCGCAGAGCTTCACAAGCGTACCGGACGGCACCGGTTCGTTTGCCCAGATTATGTCCGCAAATTTTGTCTCCATCACGCCAAGCCTGTATTCGTTCATACTTCATTCCCTCTTTCCGCAGCCGTCCGCCGAAGATGTGGCGGTCCGCCGCTGTTTTGGTTTGAGTCTAAAATTATTAAACTCTTGTGATTATAGTTTAGCACTTGTAAACCTTGCTGTCAATACCTTAAAAACAGATTTTGCGAGGAGTTCCCGCCCGCCAAAGAAAGCCGTCTTGCTTCTGCGCCCGTGATATGCTACAATACTTGCATCAACAACGAACGCGGCGGCTGCCTTCGGTGCGGTACCGGCGTCTATATGCGAGAGGAGCGACAAGGATGGAAAAGTTTGACCGAGTAGAGTTTTGCAGGAACAAGTATCACGAGCTGTTCGGCGGCGAGCCGGCAGGAAATGAGGGCACCGACCCCGAGTTTATGCGGATACTTCAGCGTTTCATCTTCGGCGAGGTCTGCGCCGTGGGGAGCCTCGACAACCGTATGCGCGAGCTGGTGACGGTGACGGTCCTCGCTGTCAATCAGACGCTTCCGCAGCTCAGGGCGCACGTCGGCGCGGCGCTGAACGTCGGCTGTACGCCGCTCGAGATACGCGAGGCGGTCTATCAGCTCGCCGCGTTCGTGGGATTCCCGAAGACGCTGAACGCCATCTCCACCATGAACGAGGCGTTCACGGCGGCTGGCATATCCCTCCCGCTCGAGGACGCCGCCGTCACCGGCGAGGATGACCGCTATGAAAAGGGACTCGCTTTCCAGAGCGAGATATACGGCGACGGGATAAAGCGCAAGTACGCCTACCTGCCGGAGGAGTTCGCGGAGGCAATACCGAGGTTCCTCACCGAGCTTTGCTTCGGCGACCTAATGATGCGGCGCGGCCTCGACCGCAAGACGCGCGAGCTGCTCACTGTGGTGATGTTTGCCGCCATGGGCGACTCCGCCCCGCAGATACAGAGCCACGCGCTCGGCGCGCGCAAGGCGGGCAACACCGACGAGGAGATCTACGCCGCGCTCCTGCACGCCTTGCCGTACACCGGCTTCCCGCGCATCTTCAATGCCCTGAACGCGCTGAAGGAAGTCATGTGAGCGGAAATTCATATCACGGAACAGATAAAGGGACGCCCGAGAGGGCGTCCCTTTATGTTTGCTGTATGCCGCCGATGTTCGGCGCTTTGCCCGGACTATCCGTCGTCCGGCTCGGTCGGGAACTCGGGGCTTGCGGGCGTGTCGGACGGCGGCGCGTCGCTCGGCATCTCGGAGGGCGTTGTCTCGCCGGTGGGCGGCACGTCCGAGGGTTCAACGCTCACCGGAGGCGGCGCGCTCGGCTCACCGCTTGCCGGCTCGCCGGAGACCGGCGCGTCGGAAGGCTCGGTCGGGAACTCGCCCGCGTTCGGGTCGTCGTTCGGATCCTCCGGCTCCTCGCCGGGGACGTGCAGTGTGCAGAACGCGTTTGCCGGGTCCGCGACGTTCACGGCGACGCGGTACATCACGTTTTCGTCCGGCTCCGCAGAGGGCTCCGCCGTCTCCTCGTCGTCGGAGGCATAGCCGAGCGGCAGTGAGTAGTCCACGCCGTAGGCGCGAATGGTGTACTGCTCGTCCGCGACGCGGATATTCGGCAGCGGGAAGCTGCGGTTCACCTGCATCATCGAGACCTGACGCCGTCCCTCCTCGGGGCAGGCGGGGGTGGCTATCTTGCCGCTCTCGCCGCACACGTCCACGAACTTGTGGACGTTGCACACGTCGGTCGGCACGTCCTCCGCGAGGAATGTGCCGGTGAGGACTCGGCTGCCGCGTATGTCCGCGCGGCACGCGTCGGTCGCGAGCATGCCCGAGTCGCGGCAGTAGGCGACCTTCACTATCTCCGCAGTCGCGGGGGTGAAGAACTCGCGCGGCTCGAGGTTCTCGTGCAGTTTCTCCATCACCTGCTGCCAGAGCGGAACGGCAGGGCTGGTGCCGGAGGTCGGATTTATCGTGTGATTGTAGTCGAAGCCATACCAGACCGTGCAGGTGTAGTACGGGGTGTAGCCGCAGAACCAACGGTCGAAGTCGTCATCGGTGGTGCCGGTCTTGCCCGCGGCTATCGAGTTCGAGAGGCGGGCGTAGACGCCGGAGCCGTTTGCAACGACGTTCGTGAGGAGGTTATTCATGTAGTACGCCGTGCGCTCCTTTATCACGGCCGTGCTGTGCTGCTCCTTCTCGATAAACACGTCCCCGTTGGCGTCGAGCACGCGGGTGTAGGTGCGCGGCTCGTTGTACACTCCGGCGTTCGGGAAGACGGAGTATGCCGCCGCCATGTCAAGCACCGTGACGCCGTCCGTAAGGCCGCCGAGCGCCATAGACGGCGTGACCTGGTCGGTGAAGAACTGGTCGCCGCGGTACTCGCCCTCCACGAGCGTCCTGAGTCCCATCTTGTACTTTGCAAACTCGAAGCAGTGCTCCGGCCCCATCGTCGTAACGAGCTGGACGGGTATCGTGTTGTTCGAGCGTCCTACGGCGTCCATCACGGTCATCTGGCCGCGATAGATGTTGTCGTAGTTCTTCGGGTAGCCGTTGCCGTTCTCGTCGAGTATCTTCGGCATATCGGTAAAGACGTCGTACGGGTCGATGAGTCCCGCTTCGATGGCGCAGGAGTAGACCGCTATCGGCTTTATCGAGGAGCCGGGCTGCTTTGTCATGGC
>CANPWY010000098.1 GCA_947585215.1 uncultured Clostridia bacterium | reverse complement strand
GTTAAGGTGAGCGAGACCAAGAACGAGCAGAACAAGATAGTCAAGTCGATAATGAAGACCTCTATCCGCAAGGTCAAGATAGCGACCGAGGCGGGTGACAAGGCTCTCGCGACCGAGCTGTACAAGCAGGCTGCGGCTTCGATCGACAAGGCGGCGCAGGCAGGCGTCATTCACAAGAATAACGCGGCCAACAAAAAGTCCGGCCTCGTTAAGCGTATCAACGCCATAGCTTAAAATAACCGCAAAACGACGGGACGTTCCGAGAGGAGCGTCCCGTTTTTGTGCTTCTGCGCGCGGCAGTCTACCGCTCCTTCGGCGCGCCGATCTTCTTCAGAAGGTGCAGCACCATACCTCCGAGAGCGTTTCCCACGCTCATGACGGCGAGGTATCCGAGCGTGCGGAGGCTCCACGCGCCCGCGACCGTGAAGTAGTACATATTCGCGACGCAGTGCTCAAACCCGCAGAAGATGAAGCCCATCACCCCGAGGAACAGCGCGACGTACTTTCCGAGCTCGTGCGGGTTGCGGGCGAAGTTCTCGACCGCTATGTATATCAGCATGTTGCAGAAGAATGAGAGAATGAATATACTGAGAATGCCGTCCGAGAGCTTCGCCGCCGCAACGGTCTCCGCGGCGGCGCGCAGCGCCGCGCCGTTCCGCGTACAGAGCTCGAGCGTGCCCACAAGGAACGTACCCGTGAGATTTCCCAGCCATATCACGAGAAGCGACGGCAGGAACTTCACTCCCCTGTCCGGGAGATAGCACGCCTTGCCGGTAAAGAGGTCGAAGCCGAAGACGCATATCGTGAAAAGTCCGACGGTGAAGAGCGCCGCGCCGAGTATCCGGCTCTCCGACATGAGGTAGACCGTGCCGCCCACGGATATGCACAGCCCCGCGAGCACCGCGCGGAGGAAGGTCTTGAGATATTCTTTCATATTTTTCACCCGCGATCATCAGTTATGTACTGATGATACCACATATCGCGCGCAGAGTACAGTGCAAAAAATTTTTCCGGAAAATTTGATATAAGCTATTGCATTTTCGGAGCAGGTGTGGTACACTAAACGCGTGAACAGATATTCACGCGTTTTTTGATTTGAAAGGAGTGAAGCATATGCCGAACCGCGATATACCGGACGAGGCGAGCGCCCTCATAGAACAGACCCGCGAGGCGCTTCCCGCGCCGGAGGCGGTCGAGAGGATGGCGGAGTTCTTCAAGCTGCTCGGCGAGCCGACGCGCGTGCGGATACTCGCCGCACTTGCCGAAGGCGAGCTCTGCGTCAGCGACCTCGCGGCTGCGCTCGGGATGGAGCGGACGGCCGTGAGCCACCAGCTCCGCATACTCCGCGCGGCGCGGCTCGTGCGCGCCCGCAGAGACGGCAAGATGATCTGCTACTCCTTTGACGACGACCATGTGGACGGCATCTTCCGCCTAGCGCGGGAGCACATCGGCCACACCGAACACGCCTGAGGCGCGTTCAGACCCCGCGTGCGCCGCTTCGGCGCACCTACATCGAAATAAGTGAGGCGCAAATATGGCAGTAGAAAGCGTAAAGGACGCCGCGTTTGCGGCGGAGAAGGACACTTTTACTTCAAAGAGTGAACAAATGCTCACGCGAACGCATGAACACGAGCACGACCACGAACAGGAGCATCACAGTCACGAGGCTCACGAGCATCACGACCACCACGACGGCGCGTGTGAGCATTGTCATGATGACGGCTGCTTGTGTGGCCACGACCACGAACACCGTCACGGCCTCGCCGCGCTCTTCAAGGGTCGCTCCTGCTCCTGCTGTGATGAGGACGGGGACGGCTGCTGTGACGACGAGGAGGACGAGGGTCCCGCGTGGGTGCTGTGGGTAAGGATGGCCGCCGCGGCGGTGCTCGGCGCCGTCGGAACGTTCGTCCCGATGCCGCGGCCCGCGTCGCTCGCGCTCTGCATTCTCGCGTGGCTTATCGCGTCCTATGACCTCGCGATAGGCATGGCTCGCGACATCAGGAAGGGCGAGATCTTCGGCGAATGTATGCTGATGGTCGTCGCGAGCGTCGGCGCGCTCGCCATCGGCGAGACGCCGGAGGCGCTCGCCGTCGTGATACTCTACCAGATAGGCGAATGGCTCCAGGACCGCGCGGTCGACCGCTCGCGCTCAAGCATCTCCGCGATGCTCGACCTGCGCCCCGAGACCGCAAACCTCCTCGACGCGCGGGGCGAGGTGAAGGTCGTCCCGCCCGAGCAGGTCGCCGTCGGCGACCGGGTGCTCGTCCGCGCGGGCGAGCGAGTCCCGGTGGACGGCAGGGTCGTGAGCGGGCGCGCGAGCTTTGACACCTCCTCCCTCACCGGCGAGAGTCTGCCGCTCGCCGCCGCCGAGGGGAGTGAACTGCTCGCGGGCTTCATATCAGTTGACGGCGCGGTGACGGTAGAGGCATCTCACCCCGCAAGCGAGTCCGCCGCCGCGCGCCTCGAGGACCTGCTCCACGAGACCGAGAAGAACCGCGCGCCCACCGAGAGCTTCATACGGAGGTTTGCAAAGATATACACCCCGGTGGTGATGGGGCTCGCGGTGCTCGTCGCCGTTGTCGGCGGCTTTGCCTCGGGAGACGCAAAAGAATGGATAAACCGCGCGCTTACCTTCCTTGTCGCGAGCTGTCCGTGCGCGCTGGTGCTATCGATACCGCTCGGCTTCTTCGGCGGCATAGGCGGCGCGGCGAAGCGCGGCATAATGGTCAAGGGCGGCGCGGCGCTCGAGACGCTTGCGGACCGCTCGCTCTCGGTGGTCTTTGACAAAACCGGCACCCTCACCGAGGGAAAGTTCGAGGTGCGGGACGTCCTCCCCGAGGACGGTGTGACGCGCGAGGAGCTTCTCCGCGCCGCCGCCTCGGCGGAGAGCCGTTCGGCGCACCCGCTCGCGGCGGCGATAGTCGCCGCCGCCGGCGAAGTCCCGCCGGCAAGGGACGTCTCCGAGCTTGCCGGTCTCGGCCTCATTGCCGAGACCGACGGCGGCACGGTCGCCGCCGGCAACGCCGCGCTGATGGAGCGCGCCGGGGTGGACGCGGCGCGGCTCACCGAGACCGGCGCGACCGCGGTCCACGTCGCACGGGACGGAAAGTACCTCGGCGTGATACTCCTCGGCGACCGCCCGAAGGACGGCGCGGCGGACGCGATAGCGGCGCTTCACGGCCTCGGAGTGAAAGACATAACGATGCTCACCGGCGACGCGGAAGCCACCGCGCGCACGGCCGCAGGGCAGCTCGGCATAACGTCGGTGCGTGCGGGTCTGCTGCCGGAGGGCAAGGTCGCGGAGGTGGAAAAGCTCCGCAGCCGAGGCGGGAAGGTGCTGTTCGTCGGGGACGGACTCAACGACGCGCCGGTGCTCGCGGCGGCAGACGTCTCGATAGCCATGGCGAACGGCGGGAACCGCATAAGCGTCGAGGCGGCGGACGCCGTCATCATGAGCGGCTCGCCCGCGCGCGTCACCGACGCGGTACGCGTCGGTCGGCACACCGTCGGCATCGTGAGAGAGAACACCGCGTTCGCGCTCGCGGCGAAGGCCGTCGTGCTCATTCTCGCGGCGTTCGGCTTCGCGCCGATGTGGGCGGCGGTGTTCGCAGACGTGGGCGTCTGCCTGCTCGCGGTGCTCAACGCCCTCCGAGCGCTGAAGTAAAAACTTTCGCAGGAAACAGGTCGCGGGCTTCGCCCGCGACCTGTTTCCTGCGAGACCGTCGGACAGAGCGGAGCTCTGCCGACGGCAAGCGCTACGCTTCGCGATTCCCAAACGCTCAAAATGAGCGTTTGGGAACCCTTCCGATTGAAATGCTCGGCGGAAATGAATTCCGCCTGCGCGAAGTTGTCGGCAGAGCCGCCAACTTCCACCGCGCGAACCGGCGCGGTTGCCGCCTTCCGGCGCGAAACTCTGCGAGGTTTTTACAAGCTGTGAGCGGCACTCTGTGCCGCTCACAGCTTGTCCTTGGATTTTCCTTCGGAAGAAAGCTCAAATTTCCCCTTGTAATTTTCGGCAGGCGTGGTATAATTTTATTTACGGCGCGTGTGAACAGTTTGCACGGAACGCCGTCACGGGTCTGTCGCCCGAAATTGCACATATAACGGCGGACGCGGCTGAGGACAGCCTCCCCGTCCGCACACGGAGGACATTTTCATGCCTGATATGCTTGTACCGATACTTCTGTTTATCGTCGGCCTTGTCGCGCTTATCAAGGGCGGGGACTGGTTTGTGGACGGAGCGAGCGGCATCGCGCGGCGGTTCCGCCTGTCCGAGCTGCTTATCGGCGCGACCGTCGTCAGCATCGGCACTACCCTGCCGGAGGTCATGGTCTCCACCACCTCCGCCCTCGGCGGCCACGGCGAAATAGCCTACGGCAACGCCATCGGCTCGGTGATATGCAACACCTCCCTCATAGCGGCGATAACGATCTCCGTCCGCCCCGGGAAGGTCGACTCAAAGTCGCTCCGCCTGCCGGTCTGCTTCTTCTTTATCGCCGCCGTCTTTTACGCCGTCATAAGCTATACGACGGGCAGGTTCGAGCGTCCGATGGGCACAGCGCTCCTCGCGGGGTTTGTCGTGTACATGGTCATCTCGGCCGTAAGCATGCGCTCCGGGGACGCCTCGGAAACGTCGGAGCCGCCGGAGGAGATAAAGCAGAGCCCGTTCTGGAAGGACATTCTCATGCTTGTTTTGGGCGCGGCGCTGATAGCCGTCGGCGCGCGTCTGCTCGTCGACAACGGCACGAAGATAGCCGAGTGGCTCGGCGTGCCCGAGTCGGTGATAGGGCTCACGTTCGTCGCGCTTGGCACCTCGCTTCCGGAGCTCGTCACCGCGATAACGGCGCTCGCGAAGGGTCACAGTGCGCTGTCGCTCGGCAACATCGTCGGCGCGAACCTCTTCAACCTCGTGCTCGTGAGCGGCGCTTCGATAGCGCTCGCGCCGTTCAATATACCGGAAAACTCGGTCATCATGGGTCACAACGCCTCGCTCGTGCTCGACCTGCCGGTGATGTTTGCAGTCATGCTGCTCCTCACCGTTCCGGCGATCGCGAAGGGAAAGCTCTACCGTGCGCAGGGTATAGCTCTGCTTGCGATATACGCGGCGTTCTGCGTGATACAGTTCGCGATGTAGTACGCTCTGCGCCCGCAGTCCGCGGGCGCAAATTTATTCGCAAACTTTTCCCGCCGCTCTTTACTTTTGCGTAAAAATGCGCTATAATTATCATTGTACGCAACTAACCGTCATTTTTTGGAGGAGATACCCATGAAGTACATCGACCTGCACTGCGATACGCTCTCCCGCCTGCTGATGAGCGGAGAGGGCCTTGCTTCTAACAGCTGCCAGATAGACCTCGACAAGCTCGAGAAGGGCGGTTGCGGCGCGCAGTTCTTCGCTATGTTCATGCCCGTCCCACGCATAGAGGACCCGTATGCCCGCTGTCTCGACATGCTCGCAAACGGCGAGAAGGAGTTTGCCGCGAATGCCGACCGCATCACGCTCTGCCGCAACTACTCCGACCTCGAGCGCGCGAACGCCGAGGGGAAGATAGGCGCGTTCCTCACCGTTGAGGACAGCGGCATCTTCGAGTGCGACATAGACAAGATGCGCGCGCTCTATGAGCGCGGCCTGCGCCTTGTCACTATCACCTGGAACTTCAAGAACAAGGCCGGCTCGCCGAACATCACCCCCGAGTTCTCCGCCGAGGGACTCACACCCCACGGAATAGAGATGGTCGAGGAGATGGAGCGCCTCGGCATAATCCCGGACGCGAGCCATCTCTCGGACGGCGGCTTCTGGTCGCTCGTCGAGAACTGCAAGAAGCCGTTCGTCGCTTCGCACTCCTGCGCACGGAGCATCGCGAACGTCACCCGCAACCTCACCGATGAGATGCTGAAGGCGCTCGCGAACAAGGGCGGCGTCGCCGGCATCAACTACCTCGACCACTTTGTCGCGCCCCGCGGCGGCGATATGTTCAACCAGAACCAGGACGAGGGCAACGAGTGCACGCTCGAAGACCTCGCGAGCCACGCCGTCCATATGATAGACGTCGCGGGTGAGGACGTCGTCGCCCTCGGAAGCGACTTCGACGGCATCAGCGGCTGGCCGAAGGGTCTCGACAACGCAAGCTGTGTCCCGCTCGTGGCGGACGCGCTGAAGAAAGCGGGCATCCCGGAGCGCGTCGTAGAGAAGATATTCTACACGAACGCCGCCCGCGTCATCAAGGATTGCATGGGCTGAGCCCTGTGATACGCAAAACATCTTTGCATGGAGGTAAAAGTTATGACTGTTTATACACCCACCGGCGTCTGCTCGCGCGAGATACACGTCGAGCTTGACGGCGACAAGATCGCTTCCGTCGAGGTCATCGGCGGCTGCAACGGCAACCTCAAGGGCATCAGCCGTCTGCTGAAGGGCATGGACGCGCGGGACGCCATCGAGCGCATGCGCGGCACCACCTGCGGCATGAAGCCCACGAGCTGCCCCGACCAGATAAGCTACGCCATAGAGCAGGCGCTTGCCGAGGCCGGCAAGTAAG
>CANPWY010000097.1 GCA_947585215.1 uncultured Clostridia bacterium | reverse complement strand
TTTATGATGTCCCCCGCCGAGGCGGAAGCGTCGGTCGAGAGCGCGCTCCGCAGCGGCGTCCGCCTCATAGACACCGCCAACGGCTACATGAACGAGAGCGGCACCGGGCGCGGCATCAAAAAGAGCGGCGTCAAGCGAGAGGAGATCTTCCTTGTCACAAAGTTGTGGCCCACGGTCTACGAAAAGGAAACGGCCGTGGACGAGACGCTCGCCCGCCTCGACACGGACTACATCGACCTGCTGTTCCTGCATCAGCCCACCGCAAACTGGCGCGAGGGCTATCGGAATATCGAAAAGGCCGTGAAGGCCGGCAAGGTGAAGGCCATCGGACTTTCCAACTTCCCCGACGACGAGCTCCGCGAAGCCATCGACACCATGGAGCTCAAGCCCCAGATGGTTCAGGTCGAGGCTCATCCGTACTATCCGCAGACCGAGCTCAAGCAGTTCCTTTCCGAGAACGGCATGGGTCTCATGGCATGGTATCCGCTGGGTCACGGCGACAAGAGCCTGCAGGAGGAGCCGATATTCCAGACGCTTGCAAAGAAGTACGGCAAGTCGAGCGCGCAGATTATCCTCCGCTGGCACATCCAGAGCGGCAACGTAGTTATCCCCGGCTCCAAGAACCCCGACCACATCCGCGAGAACATCAATATCTTCGACTTTGTCCTCTCCGATGAGGATATGGCAGAGATAGCAAAGGTGAACAAGAACAAGCGCTACTACACGATGACGCCGGAGATGCTGAACATCTTTGCAAATATGGGACTTGGCCCCGACCTTTGATCTCATCCGAAACCGACAGGAGGAATCTCATCATGGAATACACCATTCTGAACAACGGCGTGAAAATGCCTATGGAGGGCTTCGGCGTCTTTCAGGTGTCCGACCCGAAGCAGTGCGAGCAGGCGGTCCTCGACGCGATAAGCGTGGGGTACAGGCTCATCGACACGGCGGCTTCCTACCGCAACGAGGAAGCGGTCGGCGCGGCGCTGAAAAAGAGCGGTGCCTGCCGCGAGGACCTGTTCATCACCACAAAGCTGTGGGTAGCCGACTCGAGCTACGAGGGCGCGAAAAAGGCGTTTGAGACCTCGCTTCAAAAGCTCGGTCTTGAGTACATCGATCTCTATCTCCTCCACCAGCCGATGGGCGACTACTACGGCGCGTGGAGGGCCGTGGAGGAGCTCTACAAGGAGGGGCGCATCCGCGCGATAGGCGTATGCAACTTCTACCCACACATCCTCGCGGACTTCTGCGAGACCGTTGAGATAATCCCGGCAGTCAACCAGGTGGAGCTGCATCCCTTCTTCCAGCAGCCGGACGCGCTGAAGCTCATGCGGGAGTACGAGGTCCAGCCGGAGGCTTGGGGTCCGTTCGCCGAGGGTAAGCACGGCATCTTCACTCACCCGGTGCTCAGTGAGATAGGCGCAAAATACGGCAAGTCCGCCGCTCAGGTCGCGCTTCGCTGGAACGTACAGCGCGGCGTCGTTGTCATCCCGAAGTCCACACACAGGGAGCGCATGGAGCAGAACTACAACATTTGGGACTTCACTCTCACCGACGAGGAGATGGCCGCCATATCGCCGCTCGACATCGGCCACAGCGAGATAGTCAACCACTTCGACCCGAACTTCGTCCGCGCGCTCCACGGCCGCTTCGGAAGATAAGCGTCGGGGTGTCCGGCACAGCGGCAGTATAACACGCCGAGACCATCACTTTCGGGAAGGAGCAGACAACAGTGATCCTCTATTTTTCATCCACCGGCAACTGTAAGTACACGGCGGAGCGGATAGCGGCAAGGACAGCGGAGAGAGTCGTGTCGCTCGGCGCCGAGTACAAAAGCGGGAATTTCGACATCCTGCCCGACAAGGGCGAGCCGCTCGGATTCGTCCTGCCCACCTATTTCGGCTGTCTGCCGTCTATCGTGACGGACTATCTGGAGCGGGCGAAGATCCGGCTGGACGACAGCAACTATGTCTACACCGTGGACACCTACGGCTTCCACTACGGAAATGTCGCCGCGGAGCTTGCGAAGCTCCTGCGTGAAAAGGCCGGCAGGGAGCAGGATGCGGACTTTCTCCTTCAATCCGTGGACAACTGGGTGCCGAACTTCGACCTCACAGATAGTGAGTATGTGCAGTCGGCGCTTAAAAAGGCGGACGAACTGCTCGAACAGGTCATTGCGGACATCGTCGAAAGGAAGCGCGTCCGAATCAGGGGCGAATGGCCCGCGCCGATGCATCTGATGATGAAAAAGGCGTACAAGGGCGCGAGCCGCACGAAGAATTTCGCCGTCAGCGATAAATGCGTGGGGTGCGGCAAGTGCGCGGAGCAGTGTCCGCTGGACGTGATAACGTTGAAGGATGGGCTACCCGTCTGGCTTAAAAAGCGCTGTACGCTCTGCCTCGGGTGCCTGCATGTCTGCCCCGAAAACGCCATCGCCTACACAAAGGCGACCGTCGGCCACGGACAGTATTACAATCCGAAAACCACAAGATAACGGGCGTCCGACCCGTGACCAATAACACCATCAATATTATCAAGGAGGAAATCATCATGAACGAAAAACTCATCGAACTCTCTCAGAAATTCTGGAAGGCCATGGAGACTGCCGACGAGGCAGGCATGCGCGCCGTCGCCGATCCGAACTGCAATTTCGTGCACATCGGCATGACCTGCAAGCTCGAGCAGGAGATCGGCGCGTACACGAGCGGGATGTTCAAGCCCACTGAGATAAAGTTCAACAGGCAGACGTCCGAGGTGTTCGGCGACACCGGCATCGTCCTCACCGACTGCAACTACACGCTCCTGCTCGGCGGTCAGCCGACCACCCACCACTTTGCCGTGACCGAGGTCTTTACAAAGCAGGGCGAGGACTGGAAGCTCGTCACCTTCACCTTCACGGCGCTCGTCTACTGATAAAGGGGGATTTTCTATGGCAGAGAAGCAGACGGCAGGGCACGACGTACTCGGCAGCCTCGCGCCGCAGTTCGCGCACCTCAACGACGACGTGCTCTTCGGCGAGGTCTGGGCGCGGGAGGACAAGCTCTCCGCGCGGGACAGGAGCCTCATCACCATCGCGGCGCTGTTTTCGGCGGGTCTCTACCCGCAGCTCAAGAGCCACCTTGCGCTCGGCAAGGCGCACGGCGTCACCAAGACCGAGGCGGTGGAGCTCGTAACGCAGCTGGCCTTCTACTGCGGCTGGCCGAAGGCGTGGAGCACGTTCCCGATGATAGCGGAGATATACGGCGAGGACGAGGGCGCTCCGGCAAAGGAGCTCTCCGTCTTCCCCGTAGGGCAGAAGAACGACGCGTTCGCACAGTATTTCATCGGGCGGAGCTACCTCGCGCCGGTGTCCCTGTCGCAGGTGCCGGTGTTCAACGTGACCTTTGAGCCCTCCTGCCGCAACAACTGGCACATTCACCACGCGGCGAGCGGCGGTGGGCAGATGCTCATCTGCGTCGCCGGACGCGGCTGGTATCAGGAAGAGGGCAAGGAGCCGCAGGAGCTTCACCCCGGAGACGTCGTGAACATTCCCGCAAACGTCAAACACTGGCACGGCGCGGCGAAGGACTGCTGGTTCCAGCACCTTGCCATAGAAGTCCCCGGCGATGGCGGAAGCACCGAGTGGTGCGAGGCAGTCACGGACGACGTCTACTGCAAGCTGGCGTAAAGCTGTAATTTGTTGGATAGGGAACCCACCCGGAAAAGCAAGTATGCTTTTCCGGGTGGGTTTTTGTGCCTGTGGTGCCGGGGATTACATGAGACAGCGGCGCTGCAGCTCATCTTTTGATTGTCAATTTGTAAAATGGCACACGGGAAAATTTTATAAGCACATCCCCGCGTTTCGTGAAAGCAATGCTCTTTCGCTTTTCGGTAAGGCCTCTTTTCCCTTAAATCTATTAGTATGCCACCCCCCTCAAAAAATATTCAAAAAATTTTGAAAAAGCGTTTGGCAAACATTTGTCCCCGTGTTACTCTATAAACCCTCTCGCTTGAGAACTAGCGTTACACAGACAAGAGAAACTTTTACAACCGAATGATCGGCTGAGCTTGATACAGTGACCGGGGATGTACGCCATGATCCTCCGAAAGGAGAGGAGCGTACCAAAGGCACGAAACGCCGCGGTGAGACTCCGGGGCAGGAATGGGGTTCAGGCAGACCGACGTTACATATTTCCGAGCCAAAGTATCAGCTTCCGAGCCTTCACTACGAAGATGATCGACAAAGCGCTCCGAAACCGCGAAACCATACATACTCGCCCGTGATTGCCCTGGGGGCAGAGTATTATTTTCCGGAGGTGATAGGCAATGTCGGACATCACAAGAGCGGAAAGGAGGCAGTACAATGGACAAATTAGAGATCGTCAGGGGAGAAGCGTAACGGTTCGGGATATGCAGCGTCGGTACCATGAACGTCATTTATTAGAACGTGGAGGACACGCCCAGGACTCCTCCGTGCAAACAAATACGGTGTATTGCTTGCGGCCTTGCAGGGGCAAGAGGGAGCATAGTTCCAAGCGACGGCGAAAAGCCGTCTGTTTTTTGCCCGAATCGACCCGCTTAGCCGTTATGACCCAAAAGTGATGCCAACATGCGATTCTCCGTAGGCCATGGCATCACTTTTGATGCCAAACCGGAAACAAGGTCAGCCCAAGCAGATGACGGCAACCGCCGTCTACTTTTTTGCCCAAAAGTCGTTTTGTGACGGTGTACCTGACGTCAAATGCAGGGAAATGGGAGATTTCTCAAGACCACAGAACGTCAAAAATCAGCCCCGCACCCAAGGCAGTGCATGACCTTCTGCAAAAGCAGAAATGGAGCAACTAAGGTGGAGCAAGCATCGCCTCTGTGATACCACATCGGCAGCTTATCAGGGGGATTCGCCCCTAAAACCCTACAGAAAGGAGAACTACATGAGAAAGCGAAATGTCCACATTCAATTTTGGCTGGATGAAAAGGAAGCCGAGAATTTTAACAGGATCGTCAAGCGAAGCGGACTCTCTCGCGAGGCGTACCTCCGCCAACTCATCAACGGTCTTGTTCCCCGGGACGCGCCGCCCCCGGACTACTACGCCATGATGCGGGAGCTCTACCGTATCGGCGACAACCTGACTCAAATTGCCAGACAGGCTCATGCATTGAGTGCCGAAGACGTTCAGCGGTATGACGAGGGAGTACAAAAGTTTAAGGCAGCAGTCAGGAAAATTACCGAAGCCGTGATCCTTCCGCAAAAGCCGGAACAAACCGTGTGCGAGCAGAGGCGCAAAGAAAGCAGAAAGGAGTTGTGAGCGTTGAAAATAACAGATATTCCCATTACTAAAATTCACGCCTTTGAGGGCCATCCCTACAAGGTCTTGAACAACGGTGAGATGGACGACCTGACCGGGAGCGTCCGGGAAAACGGCGTCCTGTCCCCATTGATCGTGAGGCCGCTGGAGGGAACAGACAAATTCGAGGTCATAAGCCATCGCCGCTTACACGCCGCAGAGAGGGCGGGGATGCAGAGCGTCCCCGCCTTTATCTACGAGATTGACCGGGACGAGGCGGCGGTTCTGCTGGTGGACAGCAACCTCCATCGGGAACACATCCTGCCGAGCGAAAAGGCGTTTGCGTACAAGCTGAAGATGGAAGCGCTGACCCATCAAGGCAAAACTTCTCGCCAACTCGGCGAGAAGTGGAGCGTGACACAGGTCAGCGAGGAGGCGAACGAGAGCCAGCGTCAGGTCATCGGTATATCCGTCTCACTAAGCTCATCCCTGAGCTGCTCCAGATGATGGACGAGGGCCGCATCGCCTTCTCCGTGGGCGTGGAACTCTCCTTTCTGACGGAACGATCTCAACGCGACCTGTTGGACGCCATCGACCTGAACGACTGCACCCCGTCCTACTCTCAGGCCTGCCGGATGCATCGGGAAGCAGGAACCATCACCGCCGAGCGCATTTCGGAAATCATGGCCGAAGAGAAGCCCAACCAGCGGGAGCAAATCAGGCTCCGTCGGGAGGACTTCCGAAAGTATTTCCCCGCGAGCTACACAGCCCAACAAATCACAAGGGACATTATGCGCGGCCTGGAACTGCTGAAACGCCAACGGGATCGCGACCGCGACGCCAGATAAGGAGGAACCTATGGAAAAGGATGAACTGACCCCGGAGGAAATCTACAAGGACTACGACGGCTTCACCATGCGTATCGGGGGCACCACCTACGAGGTGGGCCTTCACTTCGACCCCAAAGGGCGGCAGTGCGTGCTGGAGCAGTTCATGGATCTGCTGGACAGATTTGAAACCGAGCAAAAGGCTTCGTAAAATAGAATCGCCTTTGCAGTGCCCGGTTGTCACGAAAGGAGTTAACATGGCAGCAACAAACAAATCAGGGCAGGAAGAAAAAATCACGGCGCTCTAAGGGCGTCTTAGTGACGATGACGGAGTAGATATTGAGTCAAACTCCATCGCCAATCAAAGGACTATTCTTCAGGACTACGCCCGTAAGCACGGTTATCTTCATCCTTGCTTTTTCTGTGACGACGGCGTGAGCGGCACCACCTTTGTTGAGGTAAGATAACGTAACCTTTTTTGCAGAGGGTGTTATCTTACCTCTTTTTGATGTATGTTAGATAGCAT
>CANPWY010000096.1 GCA_947585215.1 uncultured Clostridia bacterium | reverse complement strand
TGCGGCATCTCGGGCTACACCCTCGGCGTCAACCCGTTCAACCAGCCGGGCGTCGAGGCGTACAAGAAGAACATGTTCGCACTGCTCGGCAAGCCGGGCTACGAAGAACTCGGCGCGGAGCTTGCAAAGCGCCTGTAAGATGGTGTGAAGCCCCTCGGACGCGGCACGGCCGTGAGGTGCGGAGCCGCCGGGGGCATATTTCAAGCGGAGGTGAGACCATGCGCACGGCGTTTCGCCGCCTTTCGGCGGCGCTTGCGGCGCTCGCGCTCATCCTGCCGCTTCTTACCGTAAACACGGCGGCGGCGGAACTTTCCGCCGCCGCGCTTGCGGAGGACGCGCCCAGTGTCCTGGCCGCGGGACGCTATCACACGCTCGAGCTTCGCGGCTCGGGCGAGGTCTACGCGTGGGGCGACAACCGCTACGGTCAGCTCGGCATCGGGACGGATGTCTCGTATGCCGAGCCTCGCCTTGTTATGCGCGGCACGGCGGGCATCGCCGCCGGACAGTGGAGCTCCTATGCCGTGACCGCCTCCGGCGACCTGTACGCGTGGGGCAACGGCGAGCAGGGTCAGCTCGGCAACGGAAAGAGCGAGCAGTCTAGCTCGCCGGTGTTCGTCATGGGCGGAGTGAAGCAGGTGGCCGCCGCTCTGAACCGCGCGTATGCCCTCACGGAGGGCGGAGTCCTCTACGCGTGGGGCAACGCGTCCTGGGAGTATCCGGACGGAAGACGGCTCGGAAGCACCCCGCGCGCCGTGGCGGAGGATGTCGACGCAGTCTTCTGCGGCGGCGCGACGACTCTGCTTCTGCGGGACGGAGAGCTCTCCGCCCTTGGAAGCGCCGTTCCCGGCGGCGTCGGAAACGGACGCGCGAAGGAGACGGCGATAGCGCACGGCGTCGCGACGGCCGCCGCCACCTCGAGCGAGATACTGTATATCACCCGTGCGGGAGGGCTGTACCTCTACCGCGACGGGCGCGCCTCTCTATTGCGCTCCGGCATGGCGTCCGTCACGGCAAACAGCGGGCGCTTCGCCGCCGTGAGCACTTCCGGCACGCTCTATACATGGGGGACCGGAAACGCCGGCGAGCTCGGCATAGGAGCCGGAACTGCGTCCGCGCCGAGCGAGGCACTGCACGACGTCGCGTCCTGCGCGATAGGCGGCAGCTTCATCGCCGCCGTCAAGACGAACGGCGAGCGCTGGGCGGCGGGATCGAACGTCTGCTGTCAACTCGGGAGCGGGACCGACCGCCTCGACTATGATACGTTCATGCGGGTGGGAAGCGGCTCCTACGAGCTTCCACAGCGCTCCTCCGGGACGTATCGCGTCCTGCTCGACGGGAAGAAGCTCACCTTCGACGTCGAACCGGTGAACCGCTCGGGACGCCTGCTCGTGCCGATGCGGGCGATATTCGAGGGGCTCGGCGCGGATGTGTCGTGGAACGGTGTGACAAAGACCGCTTCCGCCGCGCTTGGCGGCAGAAGCGTCTCGGTGACTATCGGCAGTACCGCCGCCGTTGTGAACGGCAGGGCGGCGGCGCTGGACGTCCCCGCGGAAATAGTGTCCTCGCGGACGCTTGTGCCGCTCCGCTTCGTTATGACCGCGCTCGGCGCGGACGTGGAATATATAGCAAACGAGCGCCTTGTCGCCATACGCGGAAGCGGGGCGGCGTTCGAGCTTACGCCGGACGCGCTCGAGAAATTTGCGGGTGAGAGCGTCTCGATAAAGGTTACGCTGAAGAACGGCATCGGCTCCGCCTGCGGAGTAGCTGTCCACAGGGGCGGGCTCATCGTGACGAACGCGCACGTCGTGCGGGACGCGCTCGCGATAGCGGTCACGCTTCCGGGCGGAAGAAGCGTCCCGGCGGAGGTGTACTGCGTATCCGGGGAGCAGGACTACGCCATACTGAAGGTGTCGGCAAGCATAAACCGCGCCGCGCGGCTCTCAGCCGCCGCGCCCGCGCTCGACGGCAGGATAGTCATTTACGACGGCTCGGACGGCGCGGCGCACTCCGGCAGTGTGACGCTCGAGGGGTACGCAGGTAAATCGGTGCTGACGGATATACCGCTCGCGCCGGGAGCCTCCGGCTCTGGCGCGTACTCCCGGGACGGAGAGCTTGTGGGGATAGTCTGGGCGTCGAGCGGAGAGGCAGGATGCGCGGCGGTGCTTTCGGCGGAGGCGTTCCGCGCGGACATTACGCGCGCCGAAAGCTATTACGGGCTTGAATAAATTTTGCGGGAGGGGAAACCGATATGGATGAACGTGGTTACGGCGAAAACATGCAGTTTTACGGCGGCATGGAGCCGCCTGCGCCGAAGCGCCCGAGTAAAGTAATCGCACTGTTGCTTGCGCTGATTTTTCCGGCGGTGTACCTTGTCGCGGAGGTAGCGGTCACGTTTGTCGTGATGTTTGCGCAGACGTTCTCGCTCGCGCTTGTAAACGGCGGGGACGTGAGCGCCGTACAGGCGCAGGCGGCGGAGAGCATGAGCGGGATGCTGCCGGTCATCATGACGGCATACTGCGCGCTCACCATAGTGAGCGCTCTCGTCGTGGTGAAGCTCTGCCACGGGAAAATATTCCGCGACATGGGGTTCGGACGGCCGGACATACTCGCAGTCATACTGGCGCTGTTCCTCGGCGTCGCCATGAATCTCGTGACGAGCTTCCTTATGGAGCTGCTGCCGATACCGCAGGGAATGCTTGACAGCTACAACGAGGGGGTAGGGAAAGCGCTTTCCGACACATCGCCGCTGATGATATTCTGCGTCGCGCTTCTCGTGCCGGTGACGGAGGAGATAGCTTTCCGCTGTATGCCGATGCGCTCGCTCCGCAAGGCCTACCCCGCGTGGGCGGCGGTGCTTATCACCGGAGCGGTGTTCGCGCTCGTACACATGGAGCCGCTGCAGATGCTCTACGTCCTGCCCACTGGACTCCTGCTCGGCCTCGTGTTCGTGTGGTGCGGCGGGGGCGCGTCGATAGCGATGCATATAGGCTACAACGGCCTCTCGGCGCTCGCGCTCCTGCTTTCTGCGGGCGCGGAGACCGAGGCGGCGGAGCTCACGTCGCTCGAGCGTCTGGCGCTGATACCGATGACGGCGGTGTTTGCCGCGATAGCGGCTCTGCTCGTGTGGGGACTGGCCTGCCGGAGAGGACGGCACGTCCGCGCCTGAGAAAAATTTTTCGGCGAGCGGAACTTTTTCCGCGGTGCCGCGTCTAAGAAAAAGTTGGGAGGATGCTGAAATGTCGCTTATATCCATAGTCGTGCCGGTCTTTAACGAGGAGGGACTCATCGAATGGAGCCACGACCGCCTCAAGGAGACCATGGATAAGACCGGAGAGGACTACGAGCTGATATTTGTCAACGACGGCAGCCGGGACAGTTCTCCGGAGCTGCTGCGCGGTATATGCGCGCGCGACCCGCACTCGAAGCTGATAAGCTTCTCGCGGAACTTCGGCCACCAGTGCGCGATAAGTGCGGGAATGGCGGAGTCGTGCGGGGACGCCGTCGTCGTCATAGACGCCGACCTTCAGGACCCGCCCGAGGTCATACCCGTGATGATCGAAAAGTGGCGCGAGGGGTACGACGTCGTCTACGGCAAGCGCGGCAAGCGCAAGGGCGAGACCGCGTTCAAGCTGCTCACGGCGAAGGTCTTCTACCGCGTGCTCGACAGTCTCACGACGGTCGATATCCCGGTCGACACCGGCGACTTCCGCCTGCTCAGCCGGCAGGTCTGCGACGTGATGAACTCCCTGCCCGAGCACAACCGCTACATCCGGGGGCTTGTGAGCTGGGTGGGATTTAAGCAGGCGGCGGTCGAGTATGTCCGCGAGGAGCGGACGGTCGGCGAGACGAAGTACACCCTCAAGAAGATGCTCCGCCTCGCGGGCGACGGTATCGCGTCCTTCTCCTACAGGCCGCTCGCGTTCGCGACGGGGCTCGGGATTTTCACGCTGTTCATGAGCTGCGTCTACCTGCTCGTGACGCTTATACTGCACCTCACCGGCGTCTGGACTGCGGTGAACGCGCTCTACTATATCGGTGGAATAATTCTTGCGGCGCTCGGACTTGTGATGCTGATGCTCGGCATCATCGGCCAGTACCTCTCGCGGGTGCTTGACGAGGTGCGCGGACGTCCGTACTACATCGTGGCGGAGAGGGTAGGCTTTGATGACTGATAAGGAGCTTGTCGCGGAGGCGCGGCGCGTGAGGGATAACGCATATGCGCCGTACTCGGGCTTCCACGTCGGCGCGGCGCTCGAGTGCGCGGACGGGACGGTTTACACCGGATGCAACGTCGAATGCGGCAGCTACGGCGCGACGGTCTGCGCCGAGCGGATGGCTTTCGGCGCGGCGATAGCCGCGGGGAAGCGGGAGTTTGTGCGTCTCGCCGTCGCCGCGAGCGAGGGCGGGTTCTGCACGCCCTGCGGGATCTGCCGCCAGTTCATCTTCGAGCTCGCGCCGGACATTCGCGTCCTTTGCGCTTCGCCCGAGGGCGGGTGGCGGGAGCTCGGACGGGAGGAGCTGCTTCCCAACGCCTTCGAGCTCGAGCGTCGGGAGTAAGACCCGCGACGAGGCTTCACGGGAACGGAAATTCACGTTTTTTCGCAAATTTCCGATAATGCTTGACCTCGGAAGTAAAATTTGATACAATAATCAGAGTAGGCGGTTGGTCCGCCTTTTGAGACAGGTTCGGGAGGATAGAGATGGCAGCGGAAAATAAAAAGACGGCACAGCGCCGGGAGGATTACCTCACAAATCGCGTGCTTGCGGTGTTTACCCTGGCTTTTGTTCTTATACTGGGGCTGATGGGCGCGTACCGCATGTACTCCAGAGTCGAGACGATGTTTGTCATCCGGAAGGTGCTGTATGTTCTGGCGGCGGTCTTCACCGCGGGAACGGTCGCGGGCATTCTCTGGGAGAGGTTCGGGAAAAAGCGCGAGTATAAGGTCATCTGCGGAAAGAACGTTGCGCTCGGCTGTGCGATAGTCGCGGTGTGCGCGTTCTGCTGTGCGGCGCTTACGACGAGCGGCGTGAAGATGATGTATGTCTTCGTGCCGGTGGCAAGCGCGCTGATACTCGTCTACCTGCTCTATCCGCACGACTTCTTCCTCATGTCGCTCGTGTGCGCGTGCGGCGCGGTCCTGCTGTGGTACCTCAGCCGCTCGATTGCGGACGGGTTCGTGGTGGGACGGTACTTCCGCTTCGACCTCGCCATAGCCGGCCTCATAGCCGCGTTCGTACTGCTCGCCGCATACGCCTGCGCCGTGAAGCTCGTGGAAAAGAACAACGGCACGATAAAGGTGGGCTCGAGGACCTTTGAAGTCATGCCCAAGACGACGAAGTACCTTCTCAGCTACATAACTGCGGGTGTGACGGCGGTGTGCCTCATTGCCGGATTTATCTGCGGCGCGACCGTGGCGTATTACCTTGTCTTTGTGATGGTCGCGTATCTGCTCATACTCGCGGTCTACTACACCGTGAAGATGCTGTAACGGCCGGACATACACGCTTCAAGCGGATGACGCGCGTCGTCCGCTTTTCGTTTTTGTTTGGAGGTAATCTTTATCATTGTACTTTTGAGCGCGCTCGGCATAGGCGGAGCGATGGTCGTTGGCGCGGCGGCAGGTTTCTTTATACGCAAGCCCTCGCAGAAGCTCGGGGACGCCGTAATGGCGTTCGCGGGCGGGGTGATGCTCGCGGCGGCGGTGCTCGGACTCATCATGCCCTCGGTCGAGGCCGGAGGGGAAAACGGGATCTGGGTGACCGTTGCAGGCATACTCGCGGGAACTCTATTTATCACACTGCTCGACCACGCCGCGCCGCATCTGCGGCGCTTCACCGGCGTCGAGAACGCCGAGGGGGAGCGCGGACGCGCGCTCGACCGCGCGGTGCTGTTCGTCCTCGCGATAGCCGTCCACAATCTGCCGGAGGGCATAGCGGCGGGTGTGGGCTTCGGCGGCGGCACGGCGGCGGCGCTCGCAGTCGCGGGGAGCATAGCGCTTCACAACATACCGGTCGGTATGCTGCTGATAGCCTCTATGCTTGCCGCGGGAATGAGCGCGGGGCAGAGCTTTGTCGTGGCGCTGATGACGGGACTTGTGGAGGTCGTGGGCGTGCTCATCGGCTACTCGGCGGTGAACCTCGCGGCGGCGATACTCCCGTTTGCGCTGGCGTTTGCGGGCGGGACGATGCTCTGCGTCGTCTGCGGGGAGATGATACCCTCCGCGCACTCGCACGGCGAATCGCACCTTGCGGTCTGCGCGCAGGTGCTCGGGTTCATAGCTATGCTTCTGCTCGAACATTTTTTGGAGGGATGAATCATGCCGGAAAGCGCGATATTTACGGTGCTCGTCCTCGTGCGCGACGGGGACAAAATTCTCTTTCAGGACCGGATCGATCCGGGCTGGCACGGCGTCAGCCTCCCCGGCGGACACGTCGAACGGGAGGAGAGCTTCGTCCGCGCCGCACGGCGCGAGGTCTACGAGGAGACCGGTCTCACGATCGGAAGCGTCCGTCTCCGCGCGATAAAGCAGTTCCAGACGAAGGAGGACGCGCGCTACATAGTGGTGTACTTCGAGACGAGCGAGTTTTCGGGCGAGCTGCGCTCCTCCTCGGAGGGCAGGATGTTCTGGGCGACGAAGGATGAGATAGCCTCGATGGAGCAGGTGCCCGAGCTCGACGTGCAGCTCCGCGCGTTCGAGGACGACAGCGTGAGCGAGTTCATCTACGAGCGCGACGGAGACAAGTGGA
>CANPWY010000095.1 GCA_947585215.1 uncultured Clostridia bacterium | reverse complement strand
AACACCTGCACGGCAAAGAGCGTCGTGACGCCCGTCGCGAGGAGCGAACCGAACCTGTCGCGCGCCTTTACCGCTATCCAGTAGCCGCGAATGACGAGCAGGGCAAAGAGCACGAGCACGATACACGCGCCGACGAATCCCAGCTCCTCGCAGACTATCGCAAAGACAAAGTCGTTCTGCTGCTCCGGCAGGTATAGATACTTCTGACGGCTCTTGCCTATGCCGAGGCCGAGCAGTCCTCCCGAGCCGACGGCGTAGAGCGACTGGATTATCTGGTAGCCGTCCCCCTGCGCGTCCGACCACGGGTCGCGCCATATCTGGAGGCGCGCTATCGAATGGCTCATGTTTGTCATGATGAACCACATCCCGACGGCGGCTATCGCGCCGACCGCCGCGAACCATCCCCAGTGGACGCCGCCGACAAACATCAGCGTTCCGCCGACGACAGCTATGAGTATCATTCCCGAGAGGTGCGGCTGCGCCGCCATCAGTCCGCATATCACGGCGAGTATGACGGCAAACGGAAGTATTCCGTATCGGAAGGTCTTCATCTTCTCGCGGAAGGCGGAGGCCATCGTCGCGAAGGTCATTATGACGGCGAGCTTCGCTATCTCGCTCGGCTGAACGCTTATCGGGCCGAAGTACAGCCACCGCGTCGCGCCGCCGCCCTTCTTGCCGATGCCCGGAATGAGCACCAGTCCGAGCAGCACCACCGCGACGGCCAGTGCGCCGAAGCTCAGCATACGGAAGCTCTGATAGTTCATCCTGCTGATGAAAAGCATCAGCGCGACGCCCGCCATGCCAACCGCGCCCTGCCTTATGAGGAAGTGCGCCGAGCTCGACTCCCTGTAGTATGCCGTGGCGTAGCTCGCCGAAAACATCATTATCGTTCCTATCGACAGCAGGAGTATCACGAGCAGCAGGAACGGGAGGTCCATCGGCCTCATGATCCGTTCGGGACGCGCCGTCTTCGTTTTTTTCTTTTTTCCCTTCAAAATATCCGTAGACTGCATAGTTCCTCCCGAATCGTTGGATTTTTCACCGAGCTTTCCGCCGCCGTGCCGGTTCCGGACAGTACGCGCTCCGTCAGACCGTGTGCAGGCCGCCCATACCGAGGTACGCGACGACGCACATCACGACCGTCACGAGTCCGAACACGCAGCATAGCTTCTTTTCCGACCAGCCGCCCATCTCGAAGTGGTGATGAATAGGCGCCATCCGAAAGAGCCGCTTGCCGTGCGTCGCCTTGAAGTATACGACCTGGAGCACGACCGAAAGTATCTCAATAACGTAGATAAAACCGACTATCGGAATGGCGAGCGGCGCGTCGCATGCGAACGCGAGCGCGCAAACCATGCCTCCGAGGAAGAGCGAGCCCGTGTCGCCCATGAATATCTTTGCCGGGTTGAAGTTGTATACGAGAAAACCCGCTATCCCGCCGACGACTCCCGCCGCCACTGCGCTCACGCCGAGGCTTTCGCGCATCACGCCGAGCACGGCAAAGAACACCATCACCGGCAGGGACACCGTTCCGAGCAGACCGTCCACGCCGTCGGTGAAGTTGACGGCGTTCACCGTCGCGACTATCGCGAGCACCGCGAGGACCATGTAGAGCGTCCAGTCTATCGGTATAGTCACACCCGCAAAGGGTATGTAGACGTTCGGCGTGAGCATACCCGCGAGCCGCAGATAGCTGACGTATGCGAGCGACCACGCGACCTGGAGCACGAGCTTCTGTATGACGGTGAGGCCGAGGTTGCGGTGCTTTGCGACCTTCACGAAGTCGTCAAGGAAGCCGATGACGCCAAACCCGAGCGCGAACAGGAATACCACCGCCGGCAGCTCTGCGTTCCCGTCCCCGGAGACGAGCGAGGCTATGGTCGCCGCCGCCACAGTGACGGCGGACGCCGCTATGAACATCACGCCGCCCATCGTCGGCGTGCCCGCCTTCGACATGTGCCAGCGCGGGCCGTCCTCGCGTATCTCCTGCCCGAAGTGCTTCTTCCGCATAAAGGGTATGAAAAACTTTCCGACGACCAGAGCGACTATAAACCCGACTATCGGGCAGACCGCCGCCGTTATCTTCATCACGCTGTCCATTCCGGTCTCCTCCCGTACCTCCCGCCGCGAAATACCGTTCCACGGCGGAGCCTCTTACTTTGCGAAATACTCCGCGACGACTTCCCTTTCGTCGAGGTGTCTTCTCTCTCCCATTATCTCCTGATAGGTCTCCTGACCCTTGCCCGCGAGCAGAACGACATCGTCCTTCTTCGCCGCGCCGAGCGCCCACGCTATCGCCTCGCGGCGGTCGGGTATCACGACGCGCTTCTCGGGCCGCTTCATCCCCGCGACGATGTCCGCGATTATCGCCTCCGGCTCCTCGCTCCTCGGATTGTCCGAGGTGACGACGCAGAAGTCCGCGAGCCTCTCCGCCATGTCTCCCATTATGGGGCGCTTGGTACGGTCGCGGTCGCCTCCGCAACCGAAGACTATGATGAGCCGCCCCTTCGTCGTGGGACGGAGCGCGCGGAGGATGTTCTCTATGCCGTCCGGCGTGTGCGCGTAGTCGATGACGACCGAGTAGTCGGTGGGCGTCGGCACTAGCTCCGCGCGTCCCTTGACGCCTCCGAACTCCCCGAGCGCGCGCGCCGCGTCCTCGAGGGAAATGCCGAGCGCGGCGGCGCATCCGAGCGCCGTGAGCGCGTTGTGGACCGAGAACTCTCCGGGTATCGCGAGCTTGACGTGCGCCTGCTCGCCGCCGCGCCGCGCCACGAACTCCACTCCGTCCGGGGTGTAGGTGACACGCGCCGCGGATATCGCGGCGCCGCTCTCGCCGTGCGCCGTCGTGGTGACGGCGGGACACTTCACCGTGTCCGCGAGCCGCCTGCCGTACTCGTCGTCGAGGTTTATCGAAGCGAGTCCGCACATCGAAAACAGCTTCTTCTTCGCCTCGAAGTAGTTTTCCATCGTGCCGTGGAAGTCGAGGTGATCCTGCGTGAGGTTCGTGAACGCCCCGACGCGGAACTTCACGTCTGCCACGCGGTCTAGCGCGAGCGCGTGGCTTGAGACCTCCATGACGGCGTACCGCTCGCCCGCCGCCGCCATCTTTGCGAATATCTTCTGGATATCCACCGACTCGGGCGTCGTGCGCGTCGCCTCGACGTGCTCGCCGCCCGCGATTATCTCATTCGTGCCGATGAGTCCGACGCTTACGCCGCGCACCCGCTCGAGTATGTGCCGCACGAGGTAGGACGAGGTCGTCTTGCCGTTCGTGCCGGTGATGCCGATGACCGTCATCTTCTCGGTGGGCCGGCCGCAGAGGTTCGCGGCGGCGCGGCTCATCTCGCGGCGGACGCTTCCGACGACGACGCAGGGCGTTCCGTCTATCGGGCGTTCGGCGAGCACCGCCGCCGCGCCGCGCTCGAGCGCCATGGGAACGTACTTCGCGCCGTCCTCCTTCGTGCCCGGCACCGCCGCGAAGAGCGCGCCGGGCGTCACCGCGCGGCTGTCGAACGTAACGTCGGTTATATCGGTTTCGGGCGAAACGGTGCTTTCAATTATTTCCGTGCCCGCAAGTATATCTCTCAGCTTCACTTTTCTCTCCTTATTTCGCCGGTGTTGCCTGATTATCGTCTACATTGTTCCGACATTCGAGTCGAGGAAGCTCACGTCGACTATCGTGCCGCGCGGCACCTCCGTCCCGCCCTCGACCGACTGACTGACGGCGCGTATCGTGGATGCCGTGGCGCTCAGCGCGCCGGAGGGCTGGAGGTAGAGACCCGCGTTCGTGAGCGCGATGTTCGCCTGCTCCGGCGACATTCCTATCACGTACGGGACTGTCACCGTGTCGCTCGGCGCGTCTCCCTCGGTGTAGAGTACTATGCGCGAGGAGGTCGTGACCTTCACGCCTCCGGGCGGGAGCTGGTCGGTGACGGTCTCTCCGTCGCCGACGACGCGGACGTTCTCAAACCCGCGCTCCTTCAGCGCGTTCTTTGCCGCATCAAGCGTGACACCCCTCACGTCCGGCACGGAAACCGTCGCGCCGAACATCTCCTCGCCGGAGTACTCCGGCTCGTAGCCGAGGTAGGGCAGAAGCTCCTCGAGTATGTCTCCCGCGAGCGGAGCGGCGAGGTAGCCGCCCGACCGCTGCGACACCGGCCAGCTCTCGCCAGGGGTGTCGAGTATGACGAGAAGTGCTATCTCCGGATCGTCCGCCGGGGCGACCGCCATAAAGCTTACGTCGTACTTTCCTTCGCTGTCCGCGACGCCTATCTTCTCCGACGTCGCGGTCTTGCCGCCGATGCGGTAGCCCGCGACCTGCGCGTTGCGTCCCGAGCCGTCCGCCACGACCGCCTCCATCATCCGGCACATCGTCGCCGACGTCTCCTCGCTTATCACCTGCCGCACTACCGTCGGCTCGGTGGCGTGCGCCACGGTGCCGTCCGAGTTCAGTATCTCCTGCACGATGTACGGCTTCATGAGGTAGCCGCCGTTGACGACGGCGGACACCGCCGTTATCATCTGTATCGGCGTGACGTTGAAGGTCTGGCCGAAGCTCGCGACCGCGAGCGAGACCTGCTGACTTAAGAAGTTGCTCCTGTCGAATATCAGCCCGGGAGCCTCGCCAGGGAGGTCGATGCCGGTATACTGACCGAAGCCGTAGGCCTGCAGATAGTCGTAGAAGCGCTCGTTTCCGACCCGCTGGCCTATCGCGATGAACGCCGGGTTGCAGGAGTTCTGGAGCGCGCGCTGGAGCGTCTGCGTGCCGTGGCCGCTCCGCCGCCAACAGCTTATCGGCTTTGCCCAGCCGGTGACGCGCGTGGAGCCGGTGCAGGTGAAGGTCGAGGTCTCGTCCACGACGCCCTCCTCGAGCGCCATCGACAGCGTGATAAGCTTGAATATTGAACCGGGCTGGTAGGTGTCGCTTATGGCCTTGTTTCTCCAATGTGCGTACTGGAGCTCGGCGAGCTTTGCGGTGTACTCGTCGCCCTCAAGGCCTTCGAGCTCGGCGTAGTCCTCCTCGGTGAGGGCTCGCGGCTCGTTGAGGTCGCATCCGTCGGTCGTCGCCATACCGAGTATCGCGCCGGTGTTGACGTCCATTACTATCGCGACGCCCTTCTCCTGTATGTCATCCTCTATTATCGCGCGGGCAAGGTGCGTCTCGAGCATCTGCTGGACGGTCTGGTCTATTGTCAGCACGAGCGACTGCCCGTCCTGCGCGTCGTAGTACTTCTCGAACTTGAACGGCATCGCCGTGCCCGCGTTGTTCTTGAGGCTCACGACCTTGCCCTCAACGCCGGTGAGGGTGGAGTCGTAGTAGCTCTCGATGCCCTCGAGACCCTCGTTGTCCACGCCGACGAAGCCTATCACCTGCGACGCGAAGCTCCCGAAGGAGTAGTAGCGCTTGGTGTCCGGAACTATCTCGATGGCGTTTAGGCCGCCGTTCGCCTGCTTGAACTCGCGGACCTCGTCCGCGACGTCCTGCTCGACCTTCCGCTGAATGAGCTGGTAGGCGAGGTTGCGGTTCTCGGTCTTTTTGAGTACGTTGTCGTAGTCTATGCCGAGTATTTCGCTGAGGCCGCGCGCTATAAGCTGTGCCTCCGCGTCGTCCTTGATGTTTCTCGGTGAGAGCTGTATAGTCTCCGCGGAGGCGCTTATCGCGAGCGTCGAACCGTTGCGGTCGTAGATAACGCCCCGGTCCGCCTCGATTATCGAGCCGCGCATCTGCTGACTTATTGCCTTCTGCTCATAGAAATCGTGGTCAACTATCTGGATGTTATAGAGCTGCCAGACGAGCGCCGTATAGCCGAAAACGAGTATCAGCGCCTCTATCAGCCATATCCGCACCGTCATCGAACGGTCGGGGCGGACGCCGCCCTGCTCCGGCGACTTCAGCCTCTCTATTCTCTTTTCACTGCCGTTCGTCTCTTTTGCCATGTTTGCCTCCGCGCGCCCATTCGAGCAGTAAAGGGGGGAATTTTCCCCCCTCCCGATCATCTGCCGTTTTTGCCGTTAAAGTATATTTCGCACATCTTCACACTATTCCCCGCTGAAGTAATCTCCTATGCTGAGCAGCAGATTTTCCAGCCCTGCAAAGAAGCCGTCGCCGCTCTTCTCCGAGTACGCCGTCACCTTGTCGCCTCGGCTTATGTCGATGTAGTCGACCTGGTCTGAGCCCGGCGAATACATTCCTATCTCCTCCGCCTTCTCTGAGAGGTCGCTGAGGTTCATCGCCCTCTCGTACTCCACCCGGAGCTTTGCCGCCTCGCTTTTCAGCTCGGCGCTCTCGTTCTCGAGGCGCGCGGTGTCAATTGTAACTTCGTTGAGTATCATATAGTTCATTACTATGCCGAGCATCAGCGCAAAAAGAACCACATAGCTGAACACCGCGAACGCGCTCACGCGCATACGCGGCCGCGCGTCTGTCTTTGCCGCAGTCTTCGACTTCGGCTTTACGGGAAGCTCGGGCATGACCTCCTCGCTCTCGAGGGCCTCGCGCACACGGCGGCGGCGGTCGAAGCGCGACAGGTCGTAGGCTACGTTTCCCTCGTACATATTCGGCTCTCTTGCTTCCGTTGCCATCCCGACTTCCCCTTCCTTCAAAATTCCTTTTCTATACTATCTTCTCCGCCGCCCGGAGCTTTGCGCTCCGCGCGCGGGGGTTCTCTTCCAGTTCTTTTGCTCCCGCCGTCACCGGCTTCCTTGTGATGAGCTTCAGTTCCGGCTTTCTGCCGCAGACGCACACCGGAAAGTCCGGCGGGCAGATACAGCCCTTCGCCTTCTCCTGCATGAAGCTCTTGACTATCCTGTCCTCGAGCGAATGGAAGCTCATCACCGCGAGCCT
>CANPWY010000094.1 GCA_947585215.1 uncultured Clostridia bacterium | reverse complement strand
TCCACGAGCGAGGTCTTTCGCGCGCGGTCGCCGTTGAACATCCCGCGCACCTGCGGGAGGGTGACGTGGCTCTCGTCCACAAAGAGCAGGAAATCCTTGGGGAAGTAGTCAAGCAGTGTCGTCGGCGTGGAGCCGGGAGCGCGCCGCGCGAGCACGCGGGAGTAGTTCTCCACGCCCGAGCAGAAGCCGAGCTCGCGCAGCATTTCCACGTCGTACTCGGTGCGCTGGCGTATCCGCTGTGCCTCGAGGAGCTTGTCCTGCGACTCGAACCACTTCACCCGCTCCTCCATCTCGTCCTCGATGTCGCGAATGGCGTCGTTCAGCTTGTCGAGCGACGTGACGTAGTGGGAGTTCGGGTAGAACGCGACGTAGTTCACGTCCGCTATGCGCTCGCCCGTGACGAGCTTTATCTCGCTTATCCTCTCCACCTCGTCGCCGAAGAACTCGACGCGGTAGCTCTCGTCCGCAAAGCTCGGCGGCACTATCTCGACTATGTCGCCGCGCACACGGAATGTGCCGCGCTCCTGCGCCATGTCGTTTCGCGCGTAGTGGTTGTCGACGAGGCGGCGGAGGAACACGTCGCGGTCGAGGTTCTGCCCCACGCGGACGCCGGTGACCTGCGCCGCGTACTCCTCCGGGTCGCCGAGGGTGTAGATGCAGCTCACCGAGGCGACGATTATCACGTCCCGCCGCTCGAAGAGCGCGCTCGTCGCGGAGTGGCGCAGACGCTCTATCTCGGAGTTTATCGACATGTCCTTCTCGATGTATGTGTCGGTGTGGGGAATGTACGCCTCCGGCTGGTAGTAGTCGTAGTAGCTGACGAAGTACTCCACTGCGTTTTTCGGGAAGAACTCGCGGAACTCGCTTGCAAGCTGTGCCGCGAGGGTCTTGTTGTGCGCGAGCACGAGCGTCGGCCGCTGGACGCGCTCTATCACTTTCGCCATCGTAAAGGTCTTGCCCGAGCCGGTGACGCCGAGCAGCGTCTGCTCGTCGAGCCCGTTCTCGACGCCCTCCGCGAGGGCTTCTATCGCCTGCGGCTGATCCCCCGCCGGCTCGTATTTGCTCACGACCTCAAACTTCGCCACCGCGTCTGCCTCCCCTCGCATGCGCTCTCCCGCACCGCTATTATAGCGCTCCTTCGAGCGCGAGAATGTCACAATTATCGGAAAAATGTCACTTTTCTTTGTTCCGTTTCGGCGCGGCGCGGACTTCCGCGCCGCGCGTCTCCACAGCATAAACATTATAGCAGAACATACGTTCAAAATCAACCCCGGACGCAGGGCAATTTTGCCGAAAATGTCTCTCTCACAGCTCGAAGCGTTGGCACCCGTGTCGAAAAAATTCGGCGTGACTATTGACAATTTCACAAAACGCAGTTAATATAATAGCGGGTATATGGGTAATACCCGAGTTCTATTTTTGTGGGAGGAATCGGAATGGATAACAATAATCAGTATCAGCCCCAGTACCAGCCTCAGCCGCCGGTAGTTCCGGGCAAGAGCAACGCCACCTGCGCGCTCGTCTGCGGCATCATCTCGCTGGTGTTCGGCGCGTGGCTCGGCTTCGTTACCTTCGGCATCGGCTCGATAGTCGCTCTGGTGCTTGGCATTATCGCATGCGTTCAGGCCTCCAAGGCGAAGAAGCTCCTGCCTCAGGGGCAGGCCGGCGCCGCCACTGCAGGCCTCGTCTGCGGCATCATCGGCATCGTTCTCTCGGCCATAGGCACCATCTGCGGCATAGCCACGACTATCACAGCCTGCGCCATTACAAGCTCCGGCGCTCTCTCCGGCTTCGACTGGTAAGTTTCGCAGAGCATTTCAAAACGAAGAGCCGCCGTGCGCGGCTCTTTGTCGTATAAGGAGACGTCCATGCATCCCTACTTCCGGATCTTCGGATATGATATCCCGGCCTACGGCACGATGGCGCTTGCCGGCGCGGTAGTCGCCGTGCTGTTTGCGATATTTCACAACCGGCACAGCCGCTATATCGCACAGCGCGACCTCGGCCTCGCCGGAACCTACGCCCTCGCGGGCATGCTCATCGGCGCAAAGGCGCTCGCGCTCATCACCGAGATACCGCTCTTCATAGCGAACGCCGCGGAGATATTTTCATCGGTCGAGAGCGGCGTCGCCGCGTTCATGAACGGCTGGGTGTTCTACGGCGGGCTCATCGGCGGCATAGTCGGAGTATATATGTACTGCCGCAGCTTCAAGGAGGATTTCCTCGGCATGGCCGCCGCCGCAACGCCGTCGATACCGCTCTTCCACGTCTTCGGACGGATAGGCTGTTTCCTCGGCGGATGCTGTTACGGCGTTCCGTGGGAGCGCGGCGTGGTGTTCACCGATTCTCTCTCCGCGCCGAACGGCGTTCCGCTCTTTCCCGTTCAGCTTGTGGAGGCGTGCGCGGAGGCGCTTATCTTCATCGCTCTGCTCATCATACAGCACCGGGCGCGGGAGAAGTGGATAGTCCTCCCCGCCTATCTGCTGATGTACGCGCCCGCGCGCTTTATTATCGAGTTTTGGCGCGGGGACGCCATTCGCGGCGTGTTCCTGCTTTCCACGAGTCAATGGATAAGCATAGCGCTCGTCATAGTGACCTCGGTGCTGCTTATACGGCATTTCAGGCAGAAAACGGCGGCGGACGCCGCCGGTGTGCAATAATTTTTCAGGTAAAGGAGCTGTTTTTATGGAATATGTGACCGCTGGGCGCGAGCCCGCAAAGGCTCTCCGGTTCTTTGAGGAGATCTGCCGCATCCCGCACCCCTCCGGGAACGAGGAGAAGATAGCGGACTACCTCGAGGCATTCGCGAAGGAGCGCGGCCTCGAATGCCTGCGGGACGCGTCAAACAACGTCGTCATTAAGCGCCCGGGCAAGGGCGCGCCGGTCATACTTCAGGGCCACACCGACATGGTGAGCGCCGTCGCGCCGGAGAAGGGCGTTTCGGATGCGAAGGCGTACCTCGCCGAGCACGGCGTGACGCCTATCCTCGACGGCGACTGGCTTCACGCGGACGGCACGACCCTCGGCGCGGACGACGGCGTCGCCGTCGCGCTGATGCTTGCTCTGCTCGACAGTCCCGAGATAGAGACGCCCGCACTCGAGTGCGTCTTTACCGTCTCCGAGGAGGTCGGTCTTGACGGCGCGAAGGCGCTCGACCCGTCGTGGCTGCAGGGCCGCAGAATGATAAATCTCGACAGCGAGTCGATGGGCTCGCTCACCGTGAGCTGTGCCGGCGGCTGCCGGATGAAGCTCGAGCGCGAGTTCCGTCCCGCGCCCTACGAGCCGAAGTACGCCCTCCGCGTGGACATCTCCAACCTCAAGGGCGGCCACTCCGGCGGCGCGATAGACAAGCCGCACACGAACGCGATATGGCTTGCGGGACGGATAGCGGGGCTTCTCCGCATAGGCGGAAGTCTCGCGTGGATACGCGGCGGCGAGGCGGACAACGCCATCCCGCGCAGTGCCTCCGCGCTCGTCTGCTATCCGAACGAGGCTCTCATGCTCGCCGCCGAGAAGCGCTTCATGGACCTGCTTCCCCTCGAGGTCGAGGGCGAGCCGACGGCGGAGGTCAGCGTCACCCGCGCCGAGCCCGAGCCGTCCTACGCGGACACCGAGGACCTCTTCGAGCTCATAGCGAACGTCCCGCGCGGAGTGCAGTCGAAGAACGAACAGCAGGGCTTCGTCGTGACGAGCCTCAACTGCGGCGTGATAAAGAGCGAGGGCGGCAAGGTGACGCTCACCTTCGCGCTCCGCTCGTCGATAGCGGCCGAGCTCGAGGCGCTGAAGGAGAAGGTATCGAAGTGCGCCGAAAGCTACGGCTTCTCCGCCGAGCCCGGCGCGCAGTATCCCGGCTGGGCGTACGCCGAGGTCTCGCCGCTCCGCGACACGGTCTGCGAGGTTTGGCACGAGATGACCGGCGGCACGATGACCGTCTTCAGTATCCACGGCGGCCTCGAGTGCGGCATCTTCTGCGACCGCCTGCCGGGGCTCGACGTCGTCGCTCTCGGGCCGACGACGCGCGGCGCGCACACCCCGGAGGAGCGGCTGTACCTCCCGAGCTACGCGCAGACGTGGGAGCTCATAGTGAAGGTGCTCGGAAAGCTCACCGACAAGTAAAGCCGCGTCGCTTTACGCGGGGCACCTCGCTCCGCAGACGCAGTACAGGAACAAAAGTCATCCGCGCGGCAGAGCTGCGCGGATGACTTTTTGTCGAATGTTGAAATGTTATAACGATGTGTAGACGATTAGAGCCCGCGTGTGAGATAGTCCGTGAGCTCGGCGGGCGTCGCGACGGTCGCGACGGCTCCCGCCGCCATCAGCTCCTCGCGCGTCCCGAAGCCCCAGAGCACGCCGAGGGTCTTCACCCCCGCGGCCGCCGCGCCCTCCACGTCGTAGAGGCGGTCGCCTATCATCAGCGCGTCCTCCGGCGCGGAGCCGAGAGCTTCGAGCGCGTACCGCACGACCTCCGACTTCTCCGAGCGACGTCCCTCCGCCTCGCCCGCGACGAGGTCGAAGAGCGGGAGCAGACCGAAGCGGTCGAGCAGACTGACGGCGCTCGACTCGCGCTTGGTCGTCGCGACGGCGAGACGGAAGCCGCGGTTCCGCAGAGTGTGCAGGGCGTCTTCAATACCGTCGAACGGCTTGTTGAGGTGCGCGAACTTTGCGTGATACTCGCGGTAGGTCGCTATCGCTTCCTCGCACTCCTTTTCGTCGAGGCCGAAGAAGTGCGAAAAGGAGTATTGGAGCGGCGGGCCGATGCACTTCCGCATATCCTCGAGGGTAAGGTTATCGAAGCCGTATCGCTTCAACGTCTCGAGAAACGCTCCGCCCACCGAAGGAAGTGAGTTGCCGATAGTTCCGTCGAAGTCGAAGAGAAGAGTTCGATACATTCAAAGCTCCTTTCACCGGGCGCCGGGGTCATGATTTCGGGCTGCAGCAGACGGAGGGACCGGCGCCGACTTTTTTGAATGTTATTATAGCCTGACGCCGAGCTAAAAGCAATCCGCGCTTTACACAAAAGCGATTGACTGCGCGGGCGTTTGGGTGTATGATATTTTCAGCAGGGCAGACCCCTCGGAAAGGATGGAAAGAAGATATGGCACGTTTCACCTGTAACTTTATCTCATACACGCTCTCGCGCGCGGTCGACATCACCGTTGTCGTCCCGACCCCCACCATACCGGACAGCATGATGGCGGCGCAGAAGGGTACGAAGCTCTCGCACACGCCGGAGCATCCGTACCCCGTGCTCTATCTCCTGCACGGCTTCGGCAACAACCATGCTACATGGGCGGGATACGCCCGCGTCGAGCTGTTCGCGGAGGAGCACCAGATAGCGGTAGTCATGCTCTCCGCCGAGAACAAGGGCTATATCAACCAGCCGAACGGCGGCGACAAGCACTATGACTTCCTCGCAAAGGAGCTGCCGGACTTCGTCGGCGGGATGTTCCCGATATCCAAGCGTCCGGAGGACACGTATATCGCCGGACTTTCGATGGGTGGCTACGGCACCCTCGTCCACGGTCTCAGCCACCCCGAGCGCTTCGCCGCCATCTGCCCACTCTCGGCGGCGGTCTCGATGCGCCGCGGCGAGGATTCGGACGTCTCTCTCGACTACGACCCGCCCACGCTCGCCGAGCGTATCGCGAAGAACGGCGGGAAGTTCCCGAAGTTCTACATAGCCTGCGGCAAGCAGGACTTCCTCTATGACGCGAACGTCGCCTTCCGCGACAGGCTCCGCAGCCTCGGCGCGGACGTGACCTGGGACGAGACCGAGGAGCACGGCCACGAGTGGCGCTTCTGGGATCTCGAGCTCGAGCGGCTGCTCGAATGGCTCCCGCGCACCGACTTCTACGCGGGAAAGAAGCGCAAGGTATAAAAAACAAAGGAGCGGCACGGAGATCCGTGCCGCTCCTTCGCACCTCGGGCATTTTCTTCCTCAATGTGGACAAATTGCCGGTTTAGGGTTATAATATCGATAGAGCTCAATACCCGCACCTACGGAGGAAACCATGAAATACAACCGTTTTGAACGCTTCTGCGCGCGTCACGAGAGATGGGGCGTGCCGAACCTGATGCTTTTCGTCATCGCCGCAAACGTCGTCCTGTTCCTGCTGAACAGCACGGTGTACGGAGCGGCGTTCGTCTACCGGTGGCTGACGTTCATACCGTCCGAGATAGCGCGCGGGCAGATCTGGCGCGTCATCACGTTCGTGCTCATCCCGAACGTGGGCGACATATTCTCACTTGCGATATCCTCGCTCTTCTACTTCTTTGTGGGCAGGGCGCTTGAGAACGAATGGGGGCGCCTCAAGTTCACTATCTTCTACTTCACCGGCGTACTGCTCCAGGCGGCGTTCGCGGGCGTCATGAGCATATGGTACGGCGACAACGTCGCCGGCTACACGCTCACCGGCGCGCATTACCTCAATATGTCGCTTTTCCTCGCGTATGCCGTTCTGAACCCGGACGGCATGGTGCGCCTCTACTTCCTTATCCCGATAAAGATGAAGTGGCTCGCGCTTGTAGACCTCGCGTACATCCTTGTGGGCGTCATACTGAACCCGTTCCCCGCGAATATGTTCCCGCTCGTGGCGATACTGAACGTCGCGATATTCTTCGCGGGCAAGGCGTATCATACGCTGAGGCGGAAGAATTTCGAGCACTCGAACAGGATAGACTTCCGGAAGAAGACGAAGGAGATAAAGAAGCGCGGCTATACGCACCGCTGTATAGTCTGCGGCAAGACCGACGTCTCGAACCCCGAGGAGGAGTTCCGCTACTGTTCCCAGTGCAAGGGCTATGCCTGCTACTGCTCGGAGCATATAAATAATCACACACACATAAAATGACTCGCGGGAAATCGCGCGGGCTTCGCCCGCGACCTATTTCCCGCGAAGCCGTCGGACAAGGCAA